>JAAZIW010000143.1 GCA_012800665.1 Rikenellaceae bacterium | reverse complement strand
TCCGCTCCAACGATGAACGACAGCCCTTGCGGTTGTCGTTTGGCGTTTGTAGATAGCAGCTTACGAGAACGAAGCGACTTCAACTGTCCCCCGAGGGGAAGGCGGCGCAGCCGACAGGGGGTAACGTAGAAGCTTTGGCGGAGCAAAGCGACGCCGCGAGTTCGAGTCTCGTTTTCCGCTCCAACGATGAACGACAGCCCTTGCGGTTGTCGTTCGGCGTTTGTAGATGGCAGCTTGCAAGAACTCGTGACTTCAACTGTCCCCCGAGGGGAAGGCGGCGCAGCCGACAGGGGGTAACGTAGAAGCTTTGGCGCTGGATAATTATTGCAGTTATTTGGCGTGTTTAATGGGCATGGCGGGGCGCAGACCTGCATTTGGGAGGCGGTGGCTGCGGTAAGTCTCGACCCGGATATGAGCGTGCGCACCATAACTACAAGCGATATCGCCGGAGGGGTTTTGAAGAAATTGGATGCCGTGATAATTCCCGGCGGAGGAGGCACCACCCAGTATTTGAATTTTTGGGAAAAAAACATAGAAAGTTTGCGGGAGTTCATAAAGTCCGGCAAGGGGGCTTTGGGCATTTGTGCAGGGGCTTATTTGTTTTCCGATACTCCCGACTACGCCTGTATGCGCATCAACGGGGCAAAGGCCATCGACATCGAGCACGACAACCGCGGTCATGGAGTTTCAAATTCTCACTTACCGAGGAGGGAAAGGAACTCTTCCCCGAACTTGCAAAGCGGGAGTTGTCCTATGTGTTTTATTACTAGGGGCCGGTGTTCGTAAAGTGCGACAGTTCAAGCATCGACTACAATGTATTGGCAATAATGGAGAGCGATGTGCATGAGGAGGGCAATGCTCCAAGCAATATGACCAATGGGAAGCCTTTTCTTATTACTAACGATTTGGGTAAGGGGCGCGTGGCAAGCATAATTGCGCATCCCGAAGCTACTCCGGGCATGATGTGGATGATACCCCGCATGCTCCGATGGACGCTACGCATGCCTATAAAGGAATATAAGTCCAGGGCGGTAAATCCCGATATATATAATAAGGAGATATTGATGTCTGTAGATGCCCTCAAAAAAGAGAGCGGTTTCTATTATACTTTCCTCTATGCCTCGCCGGAAGAGAAGGTTGCCGCCCTCGATTGGCTTCAGGACTGCCGTTCGTGGAGTGC
This sequence comes from Rikenellaceae bacterium, assembly GCA_012800665.1. Lineage (GTDB taxonomy): Bacteria > Bacteroidota > Bacteroidia > Bacteroidales > UBA932 > Cryptobacteroides. Next base: position 11,153 of record JAAZIW010000143.1, on the reverse strand, counting down.
AAAAAGATGGGTGCAAGGACTGTTGTTTGATGAGAGTCCGCTTGTGCGAGTACGCGCCGCCAAGTTTATTGCCGAAACAGATTATCTGCCTCTCCTGAAAGATTTGGAAACCGCAAGGAAGGTGGAGAAAGACCCGCAGGCAAAAACAGAGATAGAGGCCTATCTGAAGAGTTTGAAAAACCTTCTGCCGAACGCCAACGATTAAATATTATTTACCTGCCCGAAAAAATTAAAAGCGACCTAAACTGCACAACTTGATATGCACCCAAAAAGTCAGACAAAAAACTTTGGGGATTTTGTCATGTGGTTTTTGTCCGTAACAAACAAAAAGGAAACCGTTTACGCCAAAAGCCGTTCGGTATAATGGACACAATCAGCCGTAAAACCAGCCATAACTCCCTGACAGTCAATAAAAAACCAACCCTACGCAATCTCTGCGGAGGGTTGGACAATTCTAACCTAAAATTTAACCTATGAAAAAACTATTCGGTTAAATATATTGCAAGGCGCGTGCCAAACCTGGCAAACTAAGGCACAAAAATTATTTTTCTTCGTGAATCTTAACTGTGATGATTTTAACCGGGCTCAGAGGACATGCACGGGCATCAGTTTCCACTCCTGCAATTTTGTCAATCAACTCGAGACCGGTGAGAGTTTCTCCATAAACAGTATATTCCCCATCCAACTGGGCGCATGCCTCAGGACTTTGGACAAGATAGAATTGGCTGCCGGAAGATTCTTTATAAGGATTGGCGGCATCGCCGCGGCGGGCCGCTGCAAGAGCTCCCTTTTTGTGCTTGTATTCCGGTACGAATTCTGCGGGAATGGTATAATCCGGCCCGCCGGTGCCCCATTTGGCTTTAAGGGAGTCGGTTTTGGTAAGAGGATCTCCGGCTTGAATCATAAAGCCATCGATTACGCGATGAAAGAGGATGCCGTTGTAATAGCCGCTGAGAGCGAGCTTGGCAAAGTTGTCGCGATGTTTAGGAGTTTTTGAATAGAGCTTTACCGTTATGGTACCCATATTAGTGATAATGTCAAACACCGGCTCTACGGGGAGTTCTGCAAGTTTATTTTCCATTTTAATTGAATCTTCTTTGGCTTTTACTGCCGCAATGGAGTCTTCCTGGGCTTTGGCAGCGGCTTCAGCAGCAGCTTTCTTTGCTTTGTTGCCGCAAGATACAGCTATCAGCGGGAGCGCCACGCAACTGAGGGCTATTATAAGATACTTTTTCATAATGGTACAAATTTACTTAAATTTGCGCAGAAAACACAGTTATGAATCTTAAATCTCTTGCTAAAGATACAGCGCTCTACGGATTAAGCTCCATAGTGGGCCGCTTCCTCAACTATCTGCTCGTTCCGGTTTATACCTATTACATTGCAGCTGAGAGCGGAGGCTACGGCATTGTCACCAATCTATATGCCTATACCGCCCTGCTGTTGGCCTTGCTGACATTCGGTATGGAAACCACTCTTTTCCGATTTGGAAGCAAGCCGGAAGAAGATGATAAAATGGTGTACAGCACCACTCTGCGCATGGTGGGCTTCGTGTGTTTTGTGTTTATTGCGATAGTCTTGGGCTTTCTCAAACCAATCGCCGGAGGCCTCGGCTATGCGGCGCACCCCGAATATATAGGATGTATGGCTCTGATTGTTGCTCAGGATGCATTTCAGGCAATAATGTTCAGCCGTCTGAGACAGCAACAAAGACCTGTGCGCTTCGTCATCCTCAAATTCGCCTTCATCATCCCCAATATCCTTCTTAATCTATTCCTCTTTATACTGCTGCCCAAATTCTTCCCCGGCCGCCCCGCCTTAGAAGCCGCCTGGCAGCACTTCGACTACGGAGTAGGCTTCATCTTCCTTATAAACCTCATCTGCACCACCTTGGTTTCTCTCCTCTTCCTTAAGGAAATCAAAGGCATCTTCTACGGTTGGGATTCCAAACTTGCCCGCAGAATGCTCAAATATACCTGGCCTCTGCTGCTGCTCGGCCTTGTGGGGATACTCAATCAGGTGGCGGATAAAATACTCTTCCCCTGGCTGGTTCCGGGTCCGGAAGGCAAGGTGCAGTTAGGCATTTATGGTGCATGCGCTAAAATAGCTCTTATAATGGCAGTGCTTACGCAAGCGTTCCGTTATGCCTACGAGCCAATTGTATTCAGCAGTTCGCGCGACAGGAACAGCCCGGAAACGCTTCGGGACGGAATGAAATACTTCGTGATTTTTGCGCTTCTCGCCTTTTTGGGGGTGATGTTCTATCTGCCGCTGCTTCGGTATTTGGTGGACAGCGGATATTGGGAAGGGCTTAAAGTGATTCCGATTGTGATGATTGCGGAAATCTTCATGGGCATCTATTTCAATCTGTCTTTCTGGTATAAACTTAGCGACCAAACCATTTGGGGAGCCATAATGAGTGCGATTGGGGCGGCGGTGATGATAGGGATAAATGTGGCATTCGTGCCCCGCTACGGCTATATCGCCTGCGCTTGGGGAGGTTTTGCCGGATATGGAACGGCCATGTTGCTGAGTTATTTTATAGGACAGAAGAAGGTGGCAATAGACTACGACATGAAAAACTTCTTTTCCGCTTTCTGCCTTGCCCTGCTGCTTTACGGAGCATCACTGCTGCTGCAAAAACTGCTCGGAGTCGGAATGGACGGCCCTCTGAATAGCAGGATGATTGCTCTGATGGGCGCCAATACCCTGCTTTTGGGGTGCTACGGCCTGTTTATCTACAGAACAATTAAAAAACATGCAAATAAATTTAAAGCGGCTTAGGGAGGCCGGAGCGAAGGGCCTGATTGCAGATGTAACGAACCGGCTTGGGGGCGAGTGCATAGAGTTGGATTATCCCGAAAGGGGCCCGCGCGAAAGCAAGCTTGAGCTTCTAAAAATAGGAGAGATAAAAAATTGTCTGCCGCCCAAGGAGATACGCGAGGGAGATACCATACTTATTTTCAAGCCCTCGGGAGAGATTGTTTATACAGGCACTCTTACCTCTGACGGACGCTTGAGGCATAAGGATGGAAGCAAGTCTGTTTTGAGTGTCGCCGCCTATTGCGCCCGTTGGAGAACAGCTGCAGGTATAAAAGTGCTTCGCAAGCCCTGGTGGAAATATACTTATACCAAGCGCGAGTGTATGGTGCCGATGAGGGATGGGAAGCATCTTTATACAGCGGTTTATGAGCCTGAAGGTCTGAGCGGAAGGCCGATAATCCTGCAGCGCAGCCCCTACCCCTGCAACCCTTTCGGAACGGGAGGGCCGGGGGATATAAGGGATAATTTCCGCATGTATGCCGATAACGGCTACATTATTGTTTATCAGAATGTCAGAGGGACCTATCTGTCTGAGGGAGAATTTGAAGATGTCAGGCCTGTCGGCGGTCCGGTAGATGAGGTGAGCGACAGCTACGATACCATCGAATGGCTCCTTGCCAATACTCATAATAACGGCCGAGTAGGCATCTACGGAATTTCCTATCCCGGCTTTTACGCCACTTTGGCATCTCTTTGCGGACATCCCGCCCTTAAAGCCGTCAGCCCTCAGGCGCCTGTAACCGACTGGTGGATGGGCGATGATGCCCACCGTCGCGGAGCATTTTCACTCGCGGACATGTACGGCTTCGGCGGCTTCTTCTTTCTTCCCAAACTCAACCCTACTCCCGATTCGCGGGAGAGCATCACAAAAGTTCCTGAAGACCAAAGCATCTATGAGTTTTTCAAAGGAAAGAGCATGCGGCAGGTTTGGGATGACTTCGGAGATGCCCTGCCGTTCATGAATGCGATAAAGGAGCATCCCGATTATGATGATTTTTGGAAAGAGCGCAATCCCCTGAGGCACCTGCGCAATATAAAGCCGGCGGTATTGGTGGTTGGAGGCTTGTATGATGCGGAAGATACCTGGGGCGCGCTGCATACTTATAAGGCCTATAAGGAGGCCGGAGCCGACTGCCGCTTTGTTTATGGCCCCTGGACGCACGGCGGATGGAAAAAGGTGGATTATTATTTGGAAGAGATAGAATATCCCTTCTTTGCCTATTGTTTGGAAGATAAGGGGTCTTTGCCGGAATGGAGGGAATTGTGGATGCCGACGGGGGTTTCGGAGCCGGGGCCGGCTGATGAAAATTTTAAGATGATAGAAGACCCTGAGCTCGGTAAGATGAAGACTTTTCCGATTGCTCCCGGAACTTATATTTCGGACCCATTAGAGCCGGTGCCATATATGGAGTCGGATGCCCCCAAACGCGAGAAGCCCTATATGTGGGCTCCGCAGAATTTCACCTCGCAACGCCCTGATGTACTTTGCTGCATTGTGCAAGAGCCATTGAAAGAAGCTCTTTTGGCGATAGGGCCGGTAAAGGTGCATCTTCGGGCAAAAGTATCCGGCAGCGATACCGATTTTATATTGAAACTGATTGATGTGGCGCCGGACGGCACCCAAACGCTTGTGCGCTTGGAGGTCATGCCTGCCCGAAGACGTCATGGGATGGAGCATCCAGAGCCTTTGGAGCCGGGAAAGCCGTTTGAATTGGATTTTTCAATGATGGACATATGCCACCGCTTTGCGCCCGGGCACAGCATTATGATTCAGGTGCAGAGTTCTTGTTTTCCGCTTGTGGCAATGAATCCGCAGACGTTCATTAAAAATCAATACACGGCGGAACAAAAGGACTACCGTGCAGTCGAAGTTAGTATTTTAGAAGGTTCGAGCCTGTCTGTTTTTACTGATTGAAATTCATCGTACAGGATGCGGTGAAAGTGCGCCCGTCATCGGTGGAAATGGAAACGCTGATGTTATGAGGCTTGTCAAGTTTGGAAGGATTCTTGGTAAAATATAAATTAAGGCGCGCAAGCATGGTTAAATCGTTGGGAATGACATCTTCAAGAGCTTTCGTTTTTATCTCAAGCAAAGACTCCTCGCTAATACTTGGCGTTTCCTTGCAATAAGGAAATATTTTTCGCCTTCGCCACCTCTCATTTTCGCTTCGTAGCCTTCATTTCCGCTTCATGATAAAGCATTTTCGGCTATTTCTGCTTAACCCCTACCTCCATAATCGCCGCAACCTCTAAATTCCGCTTCATGATAAAGCATTTTCGGCTATTTCTGCTTAACCCCTACCTCCATAATCGCCGCAACCTCTAAATTTCGCTTCATGATAAAGCATTTTCGGCCCTTTCCGTCATACCCCCCTACAAAAAATGGTAGGGCTACGACGTTTTAGGCCTTTTTTGTCATACCATGAGAGCCTGGCGATGGGCAACGGGGCCAGGAGATGGGCAAGCGGGAGTCAGGCAATAGGTAAGTGAGGGTTAAGCAAGAGCTAAGCGATGGGCAAGTTATGGTGGGGCGATGAACAATTCCCGAAAGTTACGGGAGCGTTAACTTTATGAAGTTTTGGTTAACTGCCGCTAAATTTCGGCTAACAATCAGTTAAATCAGTGGTCGGTCGCTTCTGAAAACATTGTTATAAATATTTCTTTGCTGATATTCGGGACTGAAAAATCAATAGTATGTTTAAGATGAAAAAAAGAATGATTGGAGGATGGATGTTAATCCTCTGTGCAGCTACAGTTTTAGTCGGCTGCGAAAAAAAACCGAAAAACGATGATTCTACCGAAACTGCTTATAAATGGTCAACAGACAGCGGTATAAAGGCTTGTGACCATATTCTTTTTACAGACGGAAAGGAAGACCCTAAAGGAAAGGAAATAGGAGACGGTGACCAAGAATTCGTGTTCACCGGAAAGCAAACCCTGAAAAAGGGAACATATCTTTTAAAAGGATGGGTGTATATAGGAAATGGAGCAGAACTCACTATTGCACCGGGCTCTGTTATTAAAGGTGACAAGATTACCAAGGCGGCTCTTATCGCAGAGCGCGGAGGAAAACTCATCGCCCGCGGAACCGCTGCAGAGCCTATTGTCTTTACATCGGCCCAGCCTGCGGGAAGCCGCAAACCCGGTGACTGGGGCGGAATCATATTGTGCGGCAAGGCCCCCAATAATCAGCAGGAAATGCAGATTGAGGGCGGCCCCCGCACCAAGCACGGTGGCAATATAGAAAACGACAATTCCGGAATACTCAGTTATGTACGCATCGAATTCGCAGGCTATCCTTTTGAAAAGGACAAGGAGATAAACGGCCTCACAATGGGCTCGGTGGGCTCCGGCACTCAGATTGACCATGTTCAAGTCAGCTATACCAACGACGACTCTTTCGAATGGTTCGGGGGAAGAGTAAACTGCCAATATCTGATTGCATATAAAGGGTGGGACGATGATTTCGATACGGATAACGGATATTCCGGAAATGTGCAGTTCGGTCTTTCCATAAGGGACTCGCGCATCGCAGACGCATCTCAGAGCAATGGTTTTGAAAGCGATAACTGCGCGGACGGCTCCGCGATAAGTCCTTTCACGACTGCAACCTTCTCGAACATGACTTTCGTGGGTCCGAAACTTGACAATTCCTTCGTAAATACCGTAGATTATATCAACGGCGGAAGCTATTTCCCCAACAACGGCTCTGCGCTCGGGCGCTTCCAGTCCGCTATGCAAATCCGCCGCGGCTCAAAACTCAACTGCATCAATTCTATAGCCATCGGCTGGCCTATCGGACTCATTCTTGACGGACAAAAAGGCAATACTCCAACGGCGGCGGAGAATGGCGAGATTAAACTTCAGAATGTCTGGTTTGCCGGAATGGATGTAGTAGGAACCGATGCCAACAAAGTATATGAAGATGTGCTCGTAAGCGGTTATGACAGCAACCAAAAGCCTATTTTCGACAAAACCAAAACTTCTTTCTCCAGCCGTTGGTTCCTCGCTCAGAGCGGAAATAAATATGAAGCTGACATTGCTTCACTCAAGTTGGACAAGAATTTCGTTCCCCAAGCGTCAAGTCCTGTTCTTTCGGCCGCTTCCTTCAAAAACGTAAATAATTGGTTTGAAAAGACCAACTACATTGGCGCTTTTGGCGCGAAAGACAACTGGACAAACGGCTGGACCAATTTTGACCCCCAGAATACTGAATATTAATAATACCATAAAGCCTTGGGCGCGCTTGTAGCGCGGAACCAGCTGAATATGAATAATATCTTAAAGCTATCAATAATTTCAGGGCTGCTTGTTTTCGAGGCAGCCCTATCTTTTGCACAAAGTATCGGAGGGCGGATTATTGATAAGTCAACAAAAGAACCTCTGATAAGCGCTACAGTTCAGGCGGCCGGTAGCGGAGCTGCTGCTGTTACGGATATGGACGGCGGATTTGAGATTAAAGGGTTGGCACCGGACGGCAAATACACCCTTTTCGTGAAATACTTGTTCTATAAGGACTTGACTTTGACTGATGTGCCATCGGGGGCGGTGCTGACCATTGAGATGGAAGAGGACGCCGAGCAGTTGGAGGGGGCGAATGTAGCTTCCGTGTTAAGGAGTAATACCGAATTGGCCATGCTCCGGAAGATAAAGGGCAGTTCGCTCATTATCAGCAACATATCTTCGCAAGAAATCAAACGCACGCCTGATTCTAATGCCGGTGAAGTAATAAGAAGAATCCCTGGAGTGAGTATAATAGACGACAAATTCGTCATGGTCAGAGGCCTCTCGCAAAGATACAATAACGTTTGGATTAACGGAGGTGCGGTTCCCAGCAGCGAGCCCGATTCCAGGGCGTTCTCTTTCGACACCGTGCCGAGTTCGCAAATCGACAATCTGACAATCGTTAAGGTTATGGACGCTGAATATCCGGCGGACTACACCGGAGGATTCATCATAATCAACACAAAAGAAATCCCAGAAGAAAACAGCGGAGGAATATCTTTCGGCTATAATTACAACAGTTGCTCCTCATTCCGCGATTTTTCCAATCCGCTCAGCTCACTCCGGCAACTCAGAGGCGGCATTAGCGCGGACTTGGCGCCATTGCCCGGAGGAGGAGCAAGCCTGAACAGTAAAGGACTTGACAACGAATGGCGGCTGCGCACCATCAGGCCTATAGGCGACATAAAGGCGGTTGCCGATTATAGCCATTCCTGGGATGCCAACGGAAACAAATTCGGCCTTATCGCTACGGCAAATTTCACTTCCGGCTACAAGACCCATATAGGAATGCTTAATAATCTCTTCGCTCAACTTGAATGATGTCTGCAGCATGGAAATCGCAGGTATCTCTCCCAAACTAAAGACAGGTTTGTACGGAGAGTATCGTACTAGAAAGTACACCACCCGCGAATTTATTTATAACTGGAATCCCGGAGACAACTCCCTTCCCGACAACTTCAAACGAATGGATGTGCCCGCATTGCTGAGTGATCCACAATATTTCAGCGAAGACGCATTGCATTTGCTTGAACAGGTACATATGCGCAACAATTACAGCAGCAACAATATACTCGGAGCGGCATACGCAAGCATCAACCTACCGATAAAAAAATTGGACATCAATGCCGGTCTGCGGTATGAATACAACAGGATGACGCTTATTTCCAACACGAGAGACTATGAGCCGTCCCCGTCGGAGCGTTCATACGTGAACAGCGACTTGTTTCTGTCGCTCAGTACGACATATCGAATAAACGAAAAGCATCAGCTTCGATTCAGTTACGGGCGAAGCGTCAACCGCCCTGAGTTCAGGGAGTTGTCCTCCTCTGTGTATTATGATTTCGACCTTGCATCGAGCGTCCAGGGAAATACGGAATTGCTGAATTGCTATGTCGACAACATCGATCTTCGATATGAATATTATCCGAGCAAGGCAGAGCAAATCTCTCTCGCATTATTCAACAAACAATTTGTATCCCCCATTGAATGGACATATACCGTTGCGGGCGGAACAGATTTGGTTTACTCTTACAAGAATGCATTATCAGCGAACAACTACGGGGTGGAGCTCGACATACGAAAGGACCTTGCGTTTATCGGACTTGATGGGTTGAGTTGGAGCTTCAATGGAGCACTGATAAGCAGCCATGTGCGCTTTGAGCCCGGCAGCAAGGAGCAAGACCGTCCTATGCAGGGGCAGTCGCCATATTTAGTCAACACGGGGCTTTTCTACCGCAACGAAAAGTTGAAAATTAACGCAGCGCTCTTGTATAACAAGATAGGTAAGAGGATTATAGGCGTCGGAAGGAGTGAAGGTACGAGCGGAAGCGACGAGAACGCAAAGGTCCCTGACAGTTATGAAATGCCCAGGGACGCCCTCGACCTTACTCTGTCAAAAGGTTTCGGAAAGTATTTGGAACTCAAGTGCAGTCTGCGCAATATAGTAAATGGTCCTGTGTTGTATGCTCAGTTTGCAGACGTAGTTCTTCCGGACGGCACCCAAAAACAAGTGGAACAAATTGTACGCAAATATTATCCCGGCAGGAATATTGAACTTACCCTTGCGGTACGGTTTTAGGTAATTTTTGCTTGAGCTCGCTGCCCATCTTCATCACCCAGCTAAGTTGAACAAAATTCGAGCGTAAAATGCAACTCTCTGACTATCAGCGAAATCCTTGAAGAACACCCGAAAATTTTGCTGACCTTGTTTTATGTTCTGCCTTATTATCAGCACTTTCCATTTTACGCTCGACTTGCTGATTGCCGATGGGGCTGGTTTTAGCGTTGGTTCCCATGCCGCAATATGGTGGAACGGATGGGAGATTGGCAGAAACCCTTTTCCGTCACGATACCTTTCTTTTCTGCTTTCGCAGCCATAATTTTCGCTTCATGATAAAGCATTTTCGGCCCTTTCCGTCATACCCCCCCTGAAAAAAACTTAGGGCTACGACGTTTTAGGCCCTTTTTTATCATACCATGAGAGCCTGGAGATAGGCAAGCGGGAGCCTGGCAATGGGCAAGCGAGGGTTAGGCGAGAACTAAGCGCTCGCAAAGTACGAGCTATGCGATAGCTGGCAATGGGCAAGCGGGGGCGCGGCGATGGGCAAGTTATGACGGGGCTATAACATGCGCTTAACTATGAAAGCTATGCGATAGCTGGCGATGGGCAAGCGGGGGCGCGGCGATAAGAAATTCTGTTTGATAAACGAAGAGGGTGACTAAAAAAGAGAGCGACTAAAAAAGAGACCGACTAAAATATCTTTTTAGTCGGCCCTATGCTAAATGAGTGTTTTAAAGGCTTGTGCCTAAAGATTTTAGTCGCTGAGACTGATGCGTTTGAAGTCTACAACCTTGGCTTCTTTATCTACCTTGGCAATAGCGTCTTTTACAATAGTCTTGTCGCCTGCCATCTGATACTCTTGCTCGGTGAGTGTGCTTTCCTTAAGGAATTTCTGCACGCGGCCCTTGGCGATGTTCTCTACCATGGGGGCGGGAAGGCTTGCAGCCTTCTCTTCTCCGACGGTCTTGATGATGGTGCGAGCCTGCTCGGCCTGCTCAGGAGTAATCCAGCCCTTGGCAGTGTTGGAGTCGATGTGAGCCTCACTGTCAACATGGGAGGGATTGATACCGGCCTTATTTAAAGCAGCATCTATAGCCTTTTGAACCAACTCTTCCTTAGTCTTCTCTACAGCCACCTTGTACTCCCTGTCCAATATCTCTTGCGAGCAATCTTCGGGATAGATGCCAATAGGATTCATGGAAGCCACTTGCATTGCTATACCCTTCGCCAAATCCTCCGGAACCTCTTTATTGAAGCCTACAAGGGCTCCGAGTTTGCCGGTAAGTTTGTGGAGGTAAGTATAGATGAATGGGGCTTCTACCCTGCCGTAATAAACAAGGGAGAGTTTTTCACCGGTTTTGCCGGTAAATACCTCAATTTCTTTTTCTACAGTTTCGCCATTTGCCATTTTGCATGCCTTGAGGGCATCGGTGTCAGCGGGAAATTCTTTTATAGCGACGTCTGCGATGCTCTGAACGAGGGCTTGAAAGCCTTCGGTACGGGCAACGAAGTCGGTCTCGCAACCAAGAGCCACAAGGATTCCCTTGTTACCATGGATACGGGACTCAACCGCACCTTCGGAGGTTTCGCGGTCGGCGCGTTTGGCGGCTACGAGTTTGCCTTTTTCGCGGATAATATCCACGGCTTTCTGGAAATCGCCGTCTGCCTCAATAAGGGCGTTCTTGCAATCCATCATGCCCGCTGATGTCATCTTGCGGAGCTTCATTACGTCTGCTGCGGTAATATTTGCCATAATTCTTTTTGT
>JAAZIW010000142.1 GCA_012800665.1 Rikenellaceae bacterium | reverse complement strand
TCGAAAAAACACCTAAAATGAGTATCAAACGCTTCCTTTATAGTTAGTTAGTTCTAGTTAGTCCAACCATAAAGCGTTTGACGAAAAGCGGGTCGTGACGGCCCGCTTTTATTATTTGTTTCTATTTGAGAAGAGTTGATTTCTATTTGAAGAATTTCCCTCTATTTAAATAGTTTGGGAAGGAACTCGGTCAGATAGATTCGCCAGTTGCGCCAGATATGGCCGCCTTCCGTTTCCAAATATTCCTAGGGATAGCTTGCTGCATCGAGCTTAGCCCTGAATTCGGTATTGGCATTGTAGAGAAAGTCGGTAGAGCCTATAGCTATCCACAGCAAAGCGGGCTTGGCTGCAAAATATTTTGCAAGCTTGGCGTCCATATCATTGTAGATTTGAGGATAAGCCGCTTGAGAAATATCTCCCACACCGATGGCGGCAGAGAACATACCGGAATAATTGAAACTGTCCGGGTTATTCAAAGTAATCCAAAGCGTGTGTAAACCACAGGATATTTTCCCTTTCCGTTTTCGTAACCGGGAGGAGTATAGATGCTCAAGCGGCGGCCGAAGGACTTGTACTCCTTAAAAATGATGCCGCACTCCCCTTCTGCAAGGATACGAAGAACGTGGCTCTCTTTGGCACCACCTCGTATGATATGATTGCGGGCGGCACCGGTTCGGGCAATGTAAACAAAGCATATATCCGCAATTTATCTGACGGCTTGCGCGAAAACGGCCTTACTGTGGATCCTACCATAGAAGACTGGTACACCAAATACATCGCATTCAAAAAGGCTGACAATGCCGTAAGCGCTGCCAGAATAAGCATGCTTTTGGGAGATGCAGTGCTTTCAGAGCCTGCAACCCCGAAGAAACTCATTTCTTCCAGTGTGAAAGACAACGACATCGCTGTGATTACCATAGGCCGCAATGCCGGTGAAGGCGCCGACCGTAAAATCACCAACGGGGATTGGACTCTCACCGCAGAGGAGCGCGAGCTGTTGCAAAACGTTACGGATGAATACCATGCAGCCGGCAAAAAAGTGGTTGTGGTGCTCAATATCGGAGGAGTAATCGAAACCGCATCATGGAAAGACCTTCCCGATGCCATACTGCTTGCCTGGACTCCCGGCCAGGAGGTCGGCTACACTGTTGCAGATGTGCTCAAAGGCAAGAGCTATCCGTCAGGAAAACTCCCGATGACATTCCCTGTCAATTATTTCGATATTCCTTCATCCTTCAACTTCCCATACGAGGTTTCTTCCGGTTCAGGCTTTGATTTCTCATCCTTCTTCAGCGGCAGAAAGAAAGAGCCGAAGAAAGATATCGACTATATTAACTATGAGGAAGGAATATGGGTGGGCTACCGCTACTTCACCACCGCAAAGAAAGAGGTTTCCTATCCTTTCGGCTACGGACTGAGCTATACCTCATTCCAATATGGAAAGCCCTCAGTGAAGGTGGATAAAGACGGCAACATAAGCGCTTCCGTAACAATCACCAATACAGGCAAAAGGACTGGAAAAGAAATAGTGGAACTGTATGTACTCGCTCCTGAATCTCCTGTACAGGAAATAAGCGTTACAAGATAACAAGACTTGCACGACACAAAAAAGGGGCCTTCTCAAAAAGGTCCCTTTTTACATTATTATTAAACGTTTATTTAAGCAGACTTTCGCTGCGTTTGATGAATTCCGCAAGGTCTTTGCCCTTTAACATTCCGCTGGATAAAAGGGCCAAGTCAATAATCTGATGCAGCAGTTTTTGCTTACTTGTAGTGGTGCGGCTTTCCTCTTTTGTCTCTTTACCATCTGAATCAACTCCGGAAGGCTTTTCCACCACGGTTTTTCTGGACTCCCAAATCTTGGCGATGAGAGGATTTTCCATATTCACCTTTACTGTATAGCTCTCAGGCATCTGCCCGTAAAAGTTCATTCCTCCCCCGAATGCCGACATCTCGCGGTAGCGGCGCATGAATTCGCTTTGGGTAATCAGCACGGGAGATGAATTTTCTCCCATATTTTCGGGCTCCACCCACCATTCGCTGCCGGCAGGAAGGGCCTCAGTGAAAATATCCTGCAGGGCCTTCTTATCCTCATCGCTCATCTCCGGCTTAGGTTTATCCTCTTTGGGAATCAGATTTTCGACAGAGTCGGAATCCACGCGGGCAAAACGGGTATCCTTGATTTTGCCTTCCAGCAGATTGGC
>JAAZIW010000141.1 GCA_012800665.1 Rikenellaceae bacterium | reverse complement strand
TAAGCGACATTCATAGCAATGTACATGGTGAGACCAAGCTGGAAACCCCGAGGGGAACGCGCCTTTCGGAGCAGGAAGTGGAATATTCTTTCGAGGTTTCTCGCTATGTTGAACTGAAAACCGAACTTCCCATTGTTTCACGCAATGTGCCGAAAGGTTTGGCGCTCAGTGTTTACCCATCCAAAGCCGTGTTGACATTCAAGGCGGTATTCCCGCTTATTACCGATCCCGTAGGGCTTGTAAGCGCTTATGTCGATTACAAGGAGTTCGCGTGCAGCATCACTGGTAGATGTATGGTCCGTACCGATGAACTTCCAAAAGGGGTAATCTCTTGCAGTGTAAAGCCCGAGGTCGTGGACTGCGTGGAGCAAGACACAAGCCCGAGATGAGTAAAGTGATTCTCATAACAGGGCGCATAGGAAGCGGAAAGTCGGAGGTTTGCAGCTATCTTTCCTCAAAAGGCTATCCTGTATATGACAGCGATTCGCGTGCGAAAGCCCTCTATGACAGTGTGCCCGGACTTAAAGAGAGGGTGGAAAATGCCATAGGCCTGCCTTTTGCGCAAATAGGACAGATTTTTTCCGACCCCGCAAAGCGCAGCGCTTTGGAGGATGTGGTATATCCGGAACTGCTTTCAGACTTTTTCGCATGGAAGAAGTCACAAAACTCTCCGCTCCTTTTTGTGGAATCTGCCATAGCCCTTGAAAAGCCTCAGTTTGCAGGTACTTACGATTCTGTATGGTTAGTGAAGGCCCCTTTGGCAACAAGGCTTAAGCGCAATCCCAAGACAGCCGAACGGGACCCTTTGCAAGCTCCGATAGATGAATCCCTTGCAGATATAATCATAGATAATGACTCCTCTATAGAGGAACTTCATAAAAAAATAGACAAAATCATTATGGATAAAGAAAAAACAGATCTTTCCAAGATTCTTGCGGTATCCGGCCGAAGCGGACTTTATCGCTTCCTCGTCCTTTCACGGGGCAATGCTGTTATTGCTGAATCTCTTTCCGATAAGAAGCGCACCATCTTCGATGCGCATAGCAAGATCACCACTCTGGCAGATATAGCAATATACACATCCGAGGGCGAACTCAAACTTCAAGAGGTCTTCCTTGCTTTGCAAAAGGCCCTTGATGGCAAAGATGCTCCTTCTTCGAAAGATGCCGCAGCGGTAAAGGCTCTTTTCAGCAAGGCCGTTCCCAATTACGATCCCGACCGCTTCTATGCTTCGCATATGAAGAAAATTCTGGATTGGTATAAAGAAATTGCTCTTTATGCCTCTTTAGACTTCGTAGTGGAGGAAGAAGAGGCCAAGGAAGAATAAATTGCCAAGCGTTCAGGTTATAACGCTCGGCTGTTCAAAAAATACCGTAGACACCGAGCATCTGCTCGCTCAGTTGCCTCAGGAGCGCTATACGCTGCTTCCTGAAGGATACCCCGGGCCGGTGGATTATCTGCTTGTGAATACCTGCGGATTTATAGGAGATGCCAAAGAGGAAAGTATAGGGGTGCTTTTAGAGCAGGCTCTTCGCAAGAAATCGGGGGAAATCGGTAAATTGTTTGCATTCGGTTGTCTTTCACAAAGATATTCTGCAGAGCTGCCGGAGTTGATTCCCGAGGTGGATGCCTGGTTTGGGGCGCGTGACCTTGACCCTGTGGTTAAAGCTCTCGGAGCCGAGCCCAAAGAATCACTGCGCACCTCGCGTCATATCGGAAAAAGCTCATACGCATATCTTAAAATTTCTGAAGGCTGCGACCGCCGCTGCTCCTATTGCGCCATTCCATATATACGAGGCGCCCACCGCTCGGTGCCAATAGAAAAGATAGTGGAGGAGGCGGCCTCTTTGGCTGCAAAAGGAGTTAAGGAATTGATTCTGATAGCTCAAGATACTACTTATTACGGACTCGATCTTTATGGCCGCAGGCGGCTGGCGGATGTATTATCTGCACTTTCCGAAGTGCCGGGCATAGAGTGGCTGAGGATTCATTATTCCTATCCTGAGTCTTTTCCCGATGATGTTTTATCGGCTCTTTCTGAGAATTTCAAACTGTGCCGTTATATGGATATACCTCTGCAGCATATTTCCGACAAAGTGCTTAAGAATATGCATAGGCATCCGGATGGAGCTTGGACCCGTGCGTTGATAAAGCGCCTGCGGAGGGAGATTCCCGGCGTTGCGCTCAGAACTACGCTGATTGTAGGCCATCCCGGCGAAGGGGAGGAGGAATTCTGCGAATTGCTGGACTTTGTAAAGGAGGTCAGCTTCGAAAGATTGGGGGCATTCATGTATAGCGAAGAAGAAGGCACTTGGGGGGCGGCAAATCTAAAAGACGATGTTCCTTTGGAGGAAAAGCAGCGCCGTTACGATGCCCTGATGAGTCTGCAGCGGGGAATATCCGAAGATTTTAACCGCTCGCGTGTCGGGAAAACTTATAAAGTGTTGGTGGATAGTGTCATGGATGGGCGCCTTATAGCCCGTAGCGAATTCGAGAGTCCCGAGGTAGATGGGGAAATAATTGTGAGCTGTCCGCCAGGAACAAATCTGCAGGCGCTCATAGGTAATTTCGTGAATGTAAAAATCACGGAAGCCCTTGATTATGATCTCCTCGCTGACCTGGAACTTTAGAGCTTCCTGAAAAAACATTATATTTGCCGTAGAAAATAAAAGGTGGAACGCTTCTGTCGCTCAAATGAGAGGAAAGTCCGGACAGGGTAGGGCGCCTCGCTGTGGAAATCACAGAAGGGAGCAATCTTTTGGAAGCCATAACAGAAAATAACCGCCG
>JAAZIW010000140.1 GCA_012800665.1 Rikenellaceae bacterium | reverse complement strand
GCCGTCATTATTTACAAAGTCGGCAAGGCAGCCGCGTTGCTCGCACCAGAAAACAGGCTGGAAATTAGATTTGATTATATCTCTGATAGGAGTCCATTTGGCAACAAAGTCAGAATCTTTTTCCATTTGAAGGGCAAAGCAGATACTGTTGTACCAAAGGACATTGGTTTCTACCTGATAGCCGGCCCGCTCAGTTACCGGATTACCGTTTATATAGGCATTCATCCAGCTCAGCGCCACGCGATCCATCTGCGCCCATAAAAGACCGTTGGGATGCATGGTAACCTCTTTGCGCACGCCCGGAAGATAACTTTCGATTATACCCTTTACTGTGGGGCCGTATTTCTTCCAAACTTTTTTGGCATCCGCTCCGAAACGTATATATTCCTGAAGCACGCTTGCCAGATAAAGAGGGGCCTCTACCTGGGTGGTGCGGCGGAATAGTCTTTCCTGCTCATCTGCAATAAGATTGTCCAATACTTCCTCAAAAGTTTTGGTATCGCCGTCCGCATAAAGCGTAAGGCCGGCAAGTGAGATTAGAGTTTCGCGCAGAAGACCCGTGTACATCCATGAGAAACCGGCAGTTATTTTTTTGCGGCCGCCATGATTGCAGATAAAGAGGTCGGCCCAATGCAGCAGTTGGTCGCGGTTGCCCTGAATGGGTTTGATTCTTGCGACGGTCGATTCGAAACTGCGCTTGAAGCCGGAGCTTGGCTCCTCTGTTTCTGAGGCTGACACCACCAATACATCCCCTTCTTTCATTATTCCCTCGAAGCGGCCGGGCACCAAAAGGTCTTCTTTGCAGTCGAAACCGCGCCTGTATTCATCGGAATAGGTTATTCCCTTATACCAGGAAGGAGTATGTATATACTCGAATTTATTGGTGCTGGTTTGGAGAACGAGATTCGGGAAGCCTTCATACATGCAGAAGGATGCACCGTTTTTAACGAACTCAAAGCCGGTGTTGGCAACATCGTTCTCTTGAGTAAGGGCATGAATATTCCTGAAAGACAGGAAAGGACGAAGCTGGAGAGTTACCTTTGCGGGGGATGACACCAATTCGTAACGTATCATCACCTGATCTTTGTCGGGCATCAGAAGGATGCTCTTGCGAAATATGATTTCGCCGACTTTATAGGTAATGGTGGGTACGGGGTCGGCATCAAAATCCACTATATACTTGTGGCCGCGGGGGTCGTAAAGTTCGCCGTAACGATGGATGCCTAAATTGAATTGTTGATTGTTTACTATAAACGATTCGTCTATGGCGGAAAGGAGCATGTATTTATCTCCGCCGAAACGATCGAGCGTAACGGCAAGTAAACCATGGTAGCGTCGCGTATTGCAATTGATTATGGTCGTATTGCAATATGCGCCGGTCTTGTTTGCGTTGATTATCTCCCTCTTTAAAGAATAGGAGAGATTTACCAACTCTGCTTTATTGAACTTTAGAAATGCCATATATTACTGTACTTTCTTAAAAACCAATGCGCACCTGCTCGGCAGGTACAAATAGAGGGTGTGGTCGAAGTCTTGGTTGCCGTTTGGAGATTTCTCTGCCACGGTCACATGAACATCGCCATCCGACAAGCGCCCGAAGCCGTTGTAGCGGGCATTGTCGGAATTGAACTCCAATTTCCAATCTCCGTCCGGCGCTGAGAAGCCGTAATTCGGAAAACTCTGCGTCGGATTGAAATTGAAGGCAAAGATACAATTATTTCTGATGAATATAAGAATTTTCTTTTCTTCGTCTGCGGTAAGTATCACAGGACTCTCCGACAACACGCGGTTATCCTTTAAGAAATGCACCATATCCTCATCCCAATTGCGGAGGTCCTTATAGCGGAGATAATCTTTTTCTGCAAGGCTCCATTGCCTTCTGGCATATTTATAACTCCAATTATTGCCTTCGCGCGGGAAATCTATCCATTCCGGATGACCGAATTCATTGCCCATAAAGTTCAGATAGCCGTCCCCCGCAGTGGCAGCGGTCACTAAGCGAATCATCTTATGAAGGGCTATCCCCCTGTCTATCAGCAGATTTTTGGAACTCTTGTTCATGCTCCAATACATCTCTTTGTCAATGAGGCGGAAAATTATGGTTTTGTCGCCCACAAGAGCCTGGTCGTGGCATTCCGCATAGGAGATGGTCCTTTCATCCGCCCTCTTGTTTGTAAGCTCGTACCATATCTCGCCCGGACTCCAATCTTCATCCTGCTTTTCTTTTATCCACTTTATCCAATGGTCGGCTATTCCCATTGCCATACGGAAGTCAAAACCCACCCCTCCCTGCTCGAACGGGGCGGCCAAACCGGGCATGCCGCTCACATCTTCCGCAATGGTGATGGCATCGGGATTGATTTCGTGGATAAGACGGTTTGCAAGAGCCAAATAAGTTACTGCATTTTCGTCCACCCCTGTACCGAAATAGAGCTCGTAATTCCCGAAGTCGGTGCCCAAGCCGTGATCCCAATAGAGCATGGAGGTAACGCCATCGAAGCGGAAGCCGTCCAAATTGTATTCCTGCATCCAGAACTTGCAATTGCTGAGCAGAAAACAATTGACCTCATCTTTCCCGTAATCGAAACATCTGGAATCCCAGGCGGGATGATGGCCTGCAGCTCCGGGATAAAAATAGAGGTCTTTGCGTCCATCAAAGCGGCCGAGCCCCTCGATTTCGTTGGAAACC
Organism: Rikenellaceae bacterium; assembly: GCA_012800665.1. GTDB lineage: Bacteria > Bacteroidota > Bacteroidia > Bacteroidales > UBA932 > Cryptobacteroides. Next base: position 286 of record JAAZIW010000140.1, on the reverse strand, counting down.
GCATGCGAGTGCACTATATCCATTATCACCGCTATGCCCCTTCCATGTGCATCGTCCACCAAGGCCTTGAATTCTTCGGGTGTGCCGAAACGGGAGCTCAGGGCGAAGAAATTGCTTACCTGATAACCGAAGGAGCCGTAGTAGGGATGCTCTTGAAGAGCCATTATCTGCAAGGTGTCATAGCCGAGAGCCTGAACCTGCGGCAGTACCGTGGTGCGGAAATCCTCAAAACTTGCGACCTTTTCTTTTTCGCTGCTCATGCCTATATGGCATTCGTAAATAAAGG
>JAAZIW010000139.1 GCA_012800665.1 Rikenellaceae bacterium | reverse complement strand
CAGCCACATGGAATGATGGCGCACGTCTCTTCAAGTACGAAATTGACAGGACAAAAGCTTATCAGTATTGCGAGAATGACTTTGTTCTCTTCCGTTATGCCGATGTGCTTTGGATGAAGGAAGAGGCAATACTGCGCGGAGGTGCGGGTGTTTCAGGTTGGACTACCGACCCCGACTTTGCAACTCTTCGCGCAAGAACCTTCGCATACGAAAATAATCCCCAGGCTGCATATGCTGCGGCATATCCTGACGCTCTTACTCTCCCCGGCATTCTCGATGAACGCGGAAGGGAGTTTGCATGGGAAAATATACGCAGACGCGACCTTATCCGTTTCGGAAAGTTCGGCGACCCCTCATATGTACAGTATGTAGCGGCAACCGAAAACTATCGCAACTGGTTCCCGATTCCCGAGAAAGTTATCGAAACTTCTCCCAAGGATGAGAACGGCAATTCTCTCTGGACTCAAAATCAAGGATACAATTAATAATTTTATATAAAATCATTTTAAACAAACAATTTTCATGAAAAAGTTAATGTACGTTTTGAGCGCCATTGCGCTCGCATCCATCTTCGTGGTTTCTTGCGAAAAGAAACCGAAGCCCGACCTGAACAAGGTTACTGAAGATGGTTTCTATGTAGCCGGTGCAGCTACCGGTTCTACTGAAATCACTGCAGAATATGGAATGTCTGCAGGTATAAATGAAGCCGCCGAACAAAGCGCACGCGAAGGCATGTATGAGAAGTATATCGTTCTCGAAGGCGGTAAGGATTTCGAACTCCTTTATCATGCGGCAGGTAAAGAAACCCGTTACAGTGCTGCTCTCGAAGATATTACCATCGATCCTGAATCTTCTGAGATTTATGATGCCAATCCGGCTATTCCCATCAAGAAGGGAATTCTTCAGACAGGCGAATCCGCTCCTGCAATGAGGGTTGCAACAACCGGTCTGTATCACATCGTTCTCGACCTTAACACTTCCGGAGACCTCGACAATGCAGGCGGAGCTCAAATTATAGTTGCTCCCGTAGAGTGGGGCGTACGTGGCGGTATGAACAGCTGGGGATTCACAGCTTTCCCTGCACCCACATACTCCAACGATGGCTTTACAATGACTCTCGAAACCCAGAAGCTTGCAGCCGGTGCTGAGTTCAAGTTCGCTTATGCAAGTTCTTGGAAGATTACCCTTGATGATGCCGGAAAGGTAAAAGCCAACACCAACTTAGGTTTGAACCAAACCCAAGACGGTCTTGCACAGGGCGGTGGCAACATCAAAGTGGAGACAGCCGGAGAATATACCGTTACTCTCACCTTCAAGCTTGCTGCAGGCGCAGTTGGAAAATCTTTCAGCTATACCACAGTATGCACCAAGGAATCGACTACTCCCACCACCATGTATATGATAGGCAACGATTTCGGCGATTGGAAATGGACTTCAGACAAGGTTGTTACCATGAATCAGTTCCATAGTCAGGAGGGTCAATTCTGGGCAGTTCGCTATATGACAACAACCACTCAGTTCAAGTTCTGTGCAGAGAAGGCTTGGGAGGGCGATTTCGCTACCCCCAAGACAGGTGAGCAAAGCGTTACAGGCGCTACCGAAGATGGCGGTAACCTTATAGTAAGCAGGGATGGCCTTTACACCATCAATGTGGATGTTGTTAACGGCAGAGTAGTTGTAGAGCCTGCAGTTATAGTAGGTATGAACACTCCGTTTAAGAATCCTGATTGGAGCATGGATTGTGCGGATGCGGTATTCACCAATAATGCAGACGGTACTGCAAGTTATGTGGTTGCTGCAGACGGCAATATGCGTGTTTTTGTGAAGAGCTCTATGATTACCCCAAGCGAAGGTAATAGCCACTACTGGTGGCACGCTGAGTTCATCATCAAGGACGGCAAGATTGTTTACCGCGGCACCGGTGGAGATCCCGAGAATATCGCTCTCAAGGCAGGCCAGACCGTAACCTTTGACTTCAATAACGAAGCAGGTTCCATAAAATAAGTTTTTCACGCTTTTAACTCTCGAAAGAGGCGTCACCGCAATGGTGGCGTCTCTTTTTTTAATACCATAATCGCTTGAAAATTCGTATATTCGCAGAATAGCTGTACATGCAAAAAAATATGTTACATTTTGATTGCGATTACAATAACGGCATGCATCCGGCACTGCTGAAAAGCTTGGAAAAAACCAACAGCGAATATTCCGCCCCTTATGGTTTTGATGTTTATTCCAAGAGCGCAAAAGCAAAGCTCCGCGAGGCTTGCGGAGACCCCGAAGCCGATGTGTTTTTTCTTGCAGGAGGCACCCAGACAAATTCCATAGCAATAGCTTCTCTTTTAAAGCCCTGGCAAGGGGTGGTGTCGGCAGAAAGCGGCCATATAAATGTACATGAGGCGGGAGCTGTGGAATATACCGGACATAAAGTAATTTCTCTGCCGGAGCATGACGGCAAGTTGGAGCCCAAAGAGCTCGAGGATTTGCTAAAGGCTTTTCACGCAGACGATACTCGCGAGCATATGGTAGAGCCGGGACTTGTATATATTTCTTTCCCCTCCGAGCTCGGCACTTTATATTCGGCTAAAGAACTGAAAGACATTTACGCCATCTGCCAAAAATATGGCATCAAATTATTTGTGGATGGAGCCCGCCTTGCATATGGCCTGGCGGCTGATGGGAATGATATAACGCTAAAATATTTAGCTGAGCATTGCGATGCCTTTTATATAGGCGGGACCAAGTGCGGGGCTATTTGCGGGGAGGCCCTGGTATTCCCGCGAAAAGGCGCTCCGGAGCGTTTCTTCACGCGCATCAAACAACATGGCGCCTTGCTCGCAAAGGGACGTTTAGTGGCTTTGCAGTTCGATGCCCTTTTCACAGACGGTCTCTATTTGCAAATAGGCAGACACGGCAATGAGCTGGCTATGCGACTCCAAAAGGCTTTCAGCGATGCCGGAATAGCCATAGGAAAGCCTTCAAGCACCAATCAGCAATTCATCATTCTCTCCAAACAGCAAAAGGCAGCGTTGGAAAAGCATGCATTCTTCGAAAAATGGTGTCCCATAGATGAAAACCATTACCTTTGCCGTTTTGTAACAAGCTGGTCTACAACAACATCAGACATTGACAAACTCGAAAATATATTAAAGGCCTTATGAAAAGAAAATCTATTTTTCTGCCAATTCTGGCGGCCATCATCTCTATAAGCCTTGCATCTTGCAATAAAACAAACCTTTGCAACAAGGAAAACCCGAATCTGATGGAGCAGAATGCGGCGGATTTTGCCGGAACATGCTATCAGTTGCTGATATATTCTTTTGCAGATTCCAATGGAGATGGAATAGGGGATTTCAAGGGCATTCAGAATCATCTCAATTACTTCGAGAGCTTAGGCGTCAGCAGCTTGTGGCTATCGCCCATCCACCCCTGCGGCTCCTATCATGCTTATGATGTGCACGATTATTATTCGGTAAACCCCGCTTACGGCAGTGAAGCCGACCTCAAGGCCTTGATTGATGCCGCCAAAGCCAAAGGGATAGGCATCTACCTCGATTATGTGCTCAATCATTCCGGAAAGGAGCATCCTTGGTTCCTTGATGCCATGGCAAACCCGGACAGCAAATATCGGGACTACTACTTTATCAGCTCCGACCCAAGCGCTGATGTGGCGGCGGGGAAATTCACTTCCATCACCAATAGGAATTCAGGGGAATGGGCCCGGACAGGCTCTGCCGCACCGGCTTCGGGGAAATATCGCTTTACTCTATCCGACATCTCAGACACATCTTCCGTAATAACCGTTACCGCTACCGACGAAAAAGTCACCGAGGGCACTTCAAGCTGGAATCTTTATTATTGGAACAATTCCGGAGCTGCCACCTCTAAATTTGTAGACAACGGCGACAGCACCTTTTATGCTGTAGTGGATTTTACGGGCTATGTAGGCTTTCTTGTGCGAAAATATCCAAATTGGAATGCAGGCTCCAAGTTCGGCGCTTCGCCAGGCAATACCGTTGTAAGTTTGGGGGAGCCGATGACTCTTGTGCCTAATGGTGAAGACATAACCCTTACGGATATAGATTATCTTTATTATTTCTCTTGCTT
>JAAZIW010000138.1 GCA_012800665.1 Rikenellaceae bacterium | reverse complement strand
ATTTGGCCGGAAACTGCATCCCCGGAGGAAAAGACGGGAGCAAGAATTTTGTCAGCAACAATTACGTTATCACTGCTGACGCTCACGGAACCCATGTCGGCGGTACAATAGGAGCAATCAATAATAACATTGCAAGCAGCGTTTGCGGAATAGCCGGAGGCAATGCACAAAAAAACCAAAAAGGCGTGAAACTCCTCTCCTGCCAGATTTTTCAAGATGATGCAGGGGCAGGCGGGGCTGCAGCTATAAAGTGGGGGGCGGACAAAGGCGCTGTTATCTCACAAAACAGCTGGAGTTATGTCGTGGATTCGAATAATGACGGCATAATCAGCCCCGATGAACTTGAAGCGGCAAAGAATATGAGTATAAGTTCCGCCGAAAAGGCCGCGGTAGATTATTTCATACAATATGCAGGTTGCGACAACTTGGGCAAGCAACGTGCCGACTCTCCTATGAAAGGCGGAGTGGTGATATTTGCAGCAGGCAATGATGCTATAAAATACGGAGCCCCGGCCAATTACACCCCCATAATCGCGGTTGGTGCGATAAATTCGGATGGTTACAGGTCAAGTTTTTCCAATTATGGAGATTGGGTGGATATTGCCGCCCCCGGCTCAAATATTTACAGCACCTATCCGGGAAACCAATATGGATATATGTCCGGCACCTCGATGGCTTGTCCGCATGTTTCTGGAGTTGCCGCCTTAGTGGTGTCGTATCACGGAGGCGTAGGCTTTACTAACGAGATGCTTACAAACAGGCTCATTGAAGGAGCCAATCACGATATACTCCCCAAAAACTCCAATATCGGTCCCCTTGTGGATGCTCTCGGCGCCATTACTTACGGTAGCACCGATGTTCCGGGAGCAGTCATGAATTACACGGCAAGCGGAGTATCCAACAATGTGGATTTTTCGTGGAAAGTTACAGGCAACAGTAAAAAAGTTCCGGCTTTCGGTTATGTGCTGATTGCAGGCACAGACAGAAGTCTTGTAGAATCTGTCAATCCTGCAAATCCTTCCGCCTCCCTTACCGTTCAGGCAATAGAAGTTCCTGAAGGAGCCAAAGTGGGTGATGATATAAGCGGTAGACTGTCAGGTCTTGAATTTGATACCGATTATTATGTCGCTATTGCAGGTTACGACTATAGTCATAATTTTTCTCCTCTTTCGACTATAAAGAGTGTAAGAACAGGACCGAATAATCCTCCGGTGATAACAATTGATGTCCCTGAAGAATTGATTGTGGATGGAATTCCAACCATACCCGCTTTCCGAATCGTAAACATCCCTGTTACTATTGAGGATCCGGATGGACACAGCTTCAATTATACTTTTACGGACGTTTCCGGAGCAGCTGCATTGACAGCTATGTCTCCAACCACCTTTATTCTGAAACTGACCTGCAGGGTGGCAGAGCCGGGCAATTACACCGCTCATATAAAGGCGACAGATTCCTATAACGCCACTACCGATAAAGAGTTCCAATTCACCATACTCGAAAATCGGGCTCCGGTAAAGACTAAGGATTTCGAAAATATTCTCACCTCTAAAGTCGGAAAGAAGAGCACCTTCTCGGCGGCCGAATATTTTGATGACCCTGACGGCGAGCCTCTCACCTACACTTTCGCCATCTCGAACAAGAATGTGGCGCATCTGAACCCTTCCGGTGAAATATTCTATCTTACCATTCTCGGATACGGCCTTACGGATGTAACTGTTACAGCCAAAGATGCCTTGGGCAAATCGGTTGACAGCTCGTTCAAAATTTTAGTGCGCTCCGGTGATGTGCTTGTAGATTTCTACCCGAATCCGGTAAGCACTACTTTATTCGTCCGCACGGGAGAAGATGAAGTGCCTACCAATGTTGAATTGGTATCCTCTACGGGAGCCGTTGTATACCGGAAAACCGAAACTTTCAGCGCTCTATATCCGTTGGAGATAGACATGAAACCTTATTCTCCGGGAATATATACGCTCAAAGTGTCTTATTCGGGTAATAGTTTCAGCAGTAAAGTGGTAAAGAAATGAGAAAAACAGCATTAGTATTAGCAATAGCTCTTCTCGCCAATATTTTCGCCTTCGGACAAGGCGGCGAGGCTATGGGTTTTTCCGCTATAGTGAGGGACCCTGCAAAAGCGGCCATGGGCTTTGCGGGGAAAGCATATCTTAGCAGCACGGCCTGGGCATCTTTCTCCAATCCCGCTGCAGTGGCGGCATCGGAAAACAAATTTGATGCAGGGGCGGCATACGGAATTTTCGCCCCGAAAGGCACAAAACATTCGGGAGTCGTGGCCGGAGTATCCTATAAACCGAAAAAGTTGGGAGTAACTGCCGGCTTCTTGAATCAAAAAGGCGCATCATACGATGTTATAGAAGACAATTCCGGCAATTCCACAGGCTCGTTCAGCCCCTCGCAAATGCAGCTGAACTTTGGTCTTGCCTACTCTATAAGCAAGAAAATTTCGGCAGGCGCAGCGGTAAAGTATATGTCCGAAAAGATTGCAAAAGATGCAACATATAACGCTGTAGGGGCTGATTTGTTCGCCATGTACGTGTCCGGACCGCTGCGTGCGGCCGCAGGACTTTCCAACCTTGGAGGTAAGGTCGAAGGGGCAAACGGCACAGCTTACAAGCTTCCTTCTGCGCTCAGCTTAGGAGCAGGCTATTGCAGTTCTTTTGCGGAGGCGCATACAGTAAATGCCCTGCTTGATGTGGATTGGTTTTTTACCGGAGCTATTACGGCGGCGCTTGGAGCGGAGTATTCGTATAACGACCTTGCTTTTGTTCGCGCCGGATACCACTTCGGATGCTCCAAGGCAATAGTACCATCCTTCTTCAGCCTCGGACT
>JAAZIW010000137.1 GCA_012800665.1 Rikenellaceae bacterium | reverse complement strand
TAAGGGAAAATATCGGAATGGCGGTACCTGCTCCGCGATAGCCCGGCTGATTGAAAATATCTGCCGAATGCTTGCGGGGGAAGGGGCAGCCCTCTATGGGGCAATCTATCCAGAAATCTTTGATTTCAGCTTTCAGGGTATCTCTATGATGATGCTCCCATTCGGTACGGGCGATTATATCGCCCCTGTAAAGCACATATGTATAATCTTTTATAAGTTCCGGAGGGCAATTTTTAATGCTAACGCTCCAAATGTTTCCCGCACCCCAGCTCATGGGATAGGTTTTGTCGCGGGAGACAAGACAGAGCCTTTCGCCCCACCTTGTATTGTATTCTACGGAAAATGTTACTGTCATATATGCGGTATGATTAAATTGTTTTTGTTTTTCTACACTTGTTATTCCCCCTCCTGTTCCTGCTTGCGAAGCTCCAAGCAGAGTTCGTCCAACTGCTTTTGGTCTATTATAGACGGAGCGCCGAGCATTACATCCTTGCCCTGATTGTTCTTCGGGAAGGCGATATAGTCACGTATGGAATCGCTTCCTCCGAAGAGCGAGCAAATCCTATCCAAGCCGAAAGCCAGGCCACCGTGAGGAGGAGCGCCATATTTGAAGGAATTGATAAGGAAGCCGAATTTGCGCTGCGCTTCTTCGGGGCCTATTCCTATGATTTGGAACATGCGCTCTTGGGTCTTGGGGTCGTGAATTCGGATGGAACCGCCGCCTAATTCGTTTCCGTTGAGCACAAAGTCGTAGGCATTGGCGCATACTTTAAGTATATCTTCGGGCTTGTCGGAATAATAATATTGGAGATGTTCGGGTTTGGGAGCCGTGAACGGATGGTGCATGGCGTCCCACTTATTTTCCTCGTCATTCCACTCGAAAAGAGGGAAGTCGGTAAGCCAAAGGGGAGCGAAAACATCGGTCTTGCGGAGACCGCATCTATTGCCGAGTTCTATGCGAAGCTGCCCTAATTGCACTTGGGTTTGGCGTTTCTCCCCACTAAGCATGAGGATTAGGTCGCCTTTGACGGCACTGGTCGCATCTGCAATTTTTTGCAAGTCCCCCGGGGAGAAGAATTTATCCACCGAACTTTTTATACTGCCGTCCTCTCCCATCTTTATATACACAAGGCCTTTCGCCCCCACTTGCGGACGCTTTACCCAATCGGTAAGCTCGTCCGTTTGCTTTCGCGACCAATCTGCCGCTCCGCCCACTGCAATTGCTCCCACATAGGGAACATTGTCGAATACGCCGAAGCCGTGTCCTTGAGCAAGGGGTGTTATTTCGTGAATAAGCATTCCGAAACGGATGTCAGGTTTGTCGGAGCCGTATTTGTCCATCGCATCTGACCAGGTCATGCGCGGTAAGGGATTGGCTACATCTACATTAAGAATCTCTTTGAAAAGATGCCGCATCATCCCCTCGAACATATTCAACACATCCTCTTGCTCCACAAAGCTCATTTCGCAGTCGATTTGAGTGAATTCCGGCTGACGGTCGGCGCGCAGGTCTTCATCGCGGAAGCACTTCACTATTTGAAAATAGCGGTCCATTCCGGCAACCATAAGGCTTTGTTTAAGCGTCTGCGGGCTTTGCGGAAGGGCATAAAAAGTACCCGGATTCATGCGTGAGGGCACTACAAAGTCGCGGGCGCCTTCCGGCGTGGAGTTTATGAGAAAGGGGGTTTCTATTTCCAGGAAATTATTGTCGGACAGATATTTGCGTACCTCTTGGCAGATATTGTGCCTGAGTTGCAAGGCTTTCTGCAAGGGGTCTCTGCGGAGGTCGAGATAGCGGAATTTGGCCCGAAGGTCTTCGCCGCCATCAGTATTTTCCTCTATGGTGAAAGGAGGAGTCAGGCTGGCATTCAAAACGTTTATGCTCTGCAGTTTTATTTCCACATCTCCCGTAGGCATCTTGGCATTTTTATTAGAGCGCTCCACAACCTCGCCCACGGCCTGAATCACAAATTCGCGTCCGAGTTCATTTGCAGCATCCACCAAGGCCTTCGGAGCATCCGCCTCAACCACCAATTGGGTTATTCCATATCTGTCCCTGAGGTCGATGAAGGTCATGCCTCCTAACTTGCGCGAGCGCTGAACCCATCCTGCCAATGTGACTTTCTTTCCTACATCGGAAATGCGCAGCTCTCCGCACGTATGGTCTCTGTACATATCTTGTTTTAATTTATAAGCTTTCTATAAGCATTTATAATGCTGTCTGCTAAGCTACTTGCTAAGGTACAAATATTTATAGCCTACAAATTTAACAAATATTATCGGGTAGTTAAAGATTTCCTTCAGGAATTTGCCTTTTGCCGGTTTTACTCTACCCTGCCTTGAGCCTATGGCGACTGCTCGCTTCCTGCGTCCTGCGGCGTCGGCTACCTCCTCCGAAGACCGTCTCGCTACGCTCGACCCCACCATTCCGCTTCGCTTCATGGTCCGCCCCTCTTACGATGCCGAGGGTGGCACGGGTCTCTGGAGGAGTAGCCGTTACCGCCGCTCCTCAAAGCCCTCTGCGCACAAGCCTACGGCAGGCTTGTTGCGCAAGCTGTCGTCTGCTCTTCATTTCCGCCGTGTTTCGGCTTGAAAAGTTGCCCTAAGGCCTTCCCGCCTGCAATCCGCAATTCGAGCGTAAAATGGAAAGTGCTGATAATGAGGCAGATCATCAAACAAGGTCAGCTAAATTTTCGGGTGTTCTTTAAGGATTTCGCTGATAATCAGCGAGTTGCATTTTACGCTCGCTGTCTCGTCCTAAAAAAAGTTTACTGAAAAACCTCGACTTTTGTTTGTTAAGGGCGTTAAACAGGCAGCCGGTTATTCTTCTTCTGACCAAAGGTCTTCTGTACGGTCGGTATAAAGAATGCCGTTGAGGTGGTCGATTTCGTGCTGGAAGATGCGCGCAACATAGGCGCTTACCGTATCACGCTCGGTTTCAAGTGTTTCCGGATTGGTATGGCGCACAATGGCAAATTCGGAGCGGGGAACATTTCCGCGCAGTCCCGGAATCGACAGACATCCCTCACGTCCTATAATGGTTTCGCCCCATAGCGAGTCGAGTACCGGATTGGCGTATGCCTCGAAAGGCTCGCCCGGTTTATCCAATCGGCAAACGATTATCAAGCGGCGGTTCAGCCCCACCTGCGGAGCGGCAATTCCAACTCCATTTTGTGATGGGTCCTGAACGGTATATTTCATTTTAGCCACAAGCGCTTGAAATTCAGGGCTTTTTAAATCTTTGGCGGTCAAGTCTTTGCTTTGCGCACGCAGAACAGCCGGCTCGCTACTGTCCGTCACCGTAAAAACATGCATCAGCGAATCGGACTCATTGATTAGCGCCTTTTCTTCTTTGCTAAGGTCTGCAAGACCGGACTTCGGGGCGCATGCCGCCACGGCTAACAACAACGGAAAAATAAATTTTAATTTCATTGCACGAAGATAACGAAAAATCAAGGTATATTTCCCATTTCGATAGTTTCGTAACGAAACCTTCGTAACGACGGTTTCGTAATGCAAAAGCCGGAACCAAATACGAGAGCAAAAAAGTTTTGCTATATTTGCGCTGCGATCCGGAGGGGTCAAGTGTATTTCAGGTACCACTATAAAAACTGAATATGAAACAAAAAGCG
>JAAZIW010000136.1 GCA_012800665.1 Rikenellaceae bacterium | reverse complement strand
GTGGTAGATACGGAAAGATGCAAAGGTTGCAATCTTTGCGTACTGGCCTGCCCGCTCGGAGTCTTGGAGCTGACCCCCAAGACCGTCAACACAAAGGGATATCATTATTCCCAACCCGTCCATGAAGAGAAATGCATAGGTTGTGCAAACTGCGCAATGGTCTGCCCGGACGGATGTATCAGCGTTTATCGAAAAAAAGGAGAGTAAAATGGCAAAGAAAGAAGTAAGCCTTATAAAAGGCAACGAGGCAATAGCCATCGCAGCAATACGTTGTGGTTGTGACGGATATTTCGGATATCCGATTACACCGCAGAGTGAAGTTCTTGAAGTTCTTGCCGAGATGAAACCTTGGGAGACCACCGGCATGGTGGTTCTTCAAGCCGAAAGCGAACTTGCGTCCATCAATATGGTATATGGCGGCGCAGGTACAGGTAAAAGAGTCATGACCTCTTCTTCCAGCCCCGGCATTTCTCTGATGCAGGAGGGCATGTCTTATTTGGCCGGCGCCGAATTGCCCTGCGTTGTATTCAACTGTATGCGCGGCGGCCCCGGACTCGGCACTATTCAGCCCAGCCAATCCGACTATTTTCAAACAGTGAAGGGCGGCGGACACGGCGATTACCGCCTCATCACTCTCGCCCCCGCTTCCGTACAGGAAATGGCGGATTTTGTGGATCTCGCCTTTGAACTTGCTTTCAAGTACCGTAATCCTGCTATGATACTCGGTGACGGCGTAATAGGCCAGATGATGGAAAAAGTGGTACTTCCCGATTTCAAGCCCCGTCGCACTGAGGAGCAGATTGTTAAGGAATGCCCTTGGGCAGCCACAGGCCGCCAGGGACGCAAGCACCCGAACATCATTACCTCTCTGGAACTACAGAGCGAAGTGATGGAGCAGAACAATCTGCGCATCCAGGCAAAATATAAGGTTTGCGAGGAAAACGAAGTCCGCTACGAAGAATATATGTGCGAAGATGCCGACTACCTTATCGTGGCTTTCGGCTCGGCAGCGCGTATTGCCAAGAAAACCATACAGCTTGCCCGTGAAGAGGGTATAAAAGTCGGCTTGCTGCGTCCAATAACACTGTGGCCCTTCCCAAAAAAGCCGATTGCAGAACTAAGCAAAAAGATGAAGGGTATACTCGTGCTCGAATTCAATGCAGGCCAAATGGTAGAAGATGTACAGCTCGCTGCAGAGTGCAAACTGCCGGTAGAACAATACGGCCGTCTCGGCGGAATAGTTCCCGATCCGGAAGAAGCTCTTACAGCTCTTAAGAAAATGATTTAAAATTCGGCATCATGACAAGAGAAGAAATAATAAAGACCGGTGAATTAGTATATAAAAAGCCGGAACTCCTCAACGATACTCCTATGCACTACTGCCCTGGATGTCCGCATGGCACAGTGCACAAGTTGGTTGCTGAGGTTATTGATGATATGGGCATGCGCGACAAAACGATAGCTGTTTCTCCCGTCGGCTGCTCCGTATTTGCTTACAGATACATAGATGTGGATTGGGAAGAGGCTGCCCACGGCCGCGCCCCTGCAGTGGCAACTGCGATAAAGAGGCTTTGGCCGGACCGTCTGGTATTCACCTACCAGGGAGACGGCGACCTCGCCTGCATAGGCACCGCCGAAACCATTCATGCCCTGAACCGCAAAGAAAATATTACCATAATCTTCATAAACAACGCTATTTATGGTATGACCGGCGGTCAAATGGCACCCACCACCCTGCTTGGTCAAAAGACGGTAACCTGCCCTTATGGACGGGAAGTGCCTCTCCACGGTTATCCGCTTAAGATGGCGGATATAGCCGCAATACTCCCAGGCACCTGCTACGTAACCCGTCAGACAGTGAACACCGTTCCAGCCATACGCAAAGCAAAGGCTGCGATTCGCAAGGCCTTCGAATATTCCATGCAGGATAAGGGTGCAAGTCTGGTGGAAATTGTTTCCACTTGCAGTTCGGGCTGGAAACTCTCACCGGAGAAATCATTCAAATGGATGGAAGAGAATATGCTTCCGTTCTATCCTTTAGGAGATTTAAAAGACACAGGTAAAGAATAAAGCCATGACACACGAGATTATAATTTCAGGATTCGGAGGACAGGGAGTCCTCTCCATGGGCAAGATTCTTGCCTATTCCGGCCTTATGGACGGCAAGGAAGTGACCTGGATGCCGGCATATGGTCCCGAACAGCGCGGAGGAACCGCAAATTGCACCGTGATTGTTTCGGATAAGCCCATCGCTTCACCTGTTTTGAGCAGTTACGATGTGGTTATCGTGCTCAACCAGCCATCGCTCGATAAGTTCGAGCCAAAGGTAAAGAAGGGCGGCATCATAATTTACGACAGCAACGGCATCATTAATCCTCCCACCCGCAAGGATATAAAGGTGTATAAGATTAACGCCATGGATACCGCTGCGGAGTTGGGCCTGACCAAGGTTTTCAATATGATAGTTCTCGGAGGCCTGCTGAAAATCCGCCCGATGGTAAGCATCGAAAGCGTGCTAAAGGGCCTTCGCAAAACCCTTCCCGAGCGCCACTGGAAACTCATTCCCCAAAATGAGGAAGCCATTCGCAAGGGTATGGAAATAATTGAAGAGGTAAAGTAATCCCCGCTCTCTAAACCAATATTTTGGATATATAATTCCTGTAGGCTGTTGGCGTTATACCCTTGGTCTGCAGGAATTTTTCATTAAAAGCGGATTACTACAAAGCTTAACTTCTATCTTAAACTTATATTTTTTGCTAAGGAATTTATTATCTTTACAAATCATGAAGAAAACAATAGCTTTTATATCCGCCCTGCTGGCATTTGCTGCCATTGCAGGGGCAAAGGTGACGCTTCCAAGCATTTTGGGAGACGGCATGGTGCTTCAAAGGAATGCACAAGTTAAAATCTGGGGTTCTGCCGACAAATCTTCTGCGGTTACGGT
>JAAZIW010000135.1 GCA_012800665.1 Rikenellaceae bacterium | reverse complement strand
TCGCTTTCCTTTTGGATGCGCTCGTTAAGTTCTTTGATGTTTACGTCCATATTTTTTATAATTTTGCATTCATGCGTTACAAATTGCTTTTGTCTTATTCCGGAAAAGACTTTTTTGGCTGGCAGAGTCAGCCGGAGGCTCCTTCTGTGCAGGAGACCCTCGAAAACGCTTTGCACACCCTTCTCGGAAGCCCTACAAGCGTTATTGGCGCAGGAAGAACCGACACCGGAGTGAGTGCGGTGGGGTATGTAGCGCATTTCGATGCCGCTTCGGAAATAGACGCAAATTGGCTTCTCTACAAATTAAATGCCATTCTACCGCCCTCTATTACCATACATGAGGTCTCAATTGCAGCTCCGGATTTTCATGCGAGGTTCGATGCCGTCCGCAGGGAATACACCTACTTTCTGCATAGATGTAAAGACCCCTTTGCAGACAGCCATTCGTACCGCTTTACCTATCCGGCCTTGGATTTCGAACTTATGAACCGTGCGGCGGCGCTTCTTGTAGGCACGCACGATTTTTCGTGTTTTCAAAAGACCGGCTCCGACAACAAAACCTCGCTCTGCACCGTATTCGAAGCTTCCTGGCATCCTTACACTCCCTCGCATATTGCCATTCTCGGCAAAGTGGAAGCTGCGGAAAAGCCGCAGGAAGTTTCTGAGGCGAGGAGGGGTGTTGCTGAGGCTGGCGGTTGCGAAAAAGCAGCTTCCGGCGGAAGTGAGGCGGTTTCCGGCGGAAGCGAAAGCCAATATTGGTATTTCAGAATTGCGGCAAACAGATTCCTACGGAATATGGTACGGTCTATCGTCGGCACCCTGCTGGAAGTTGGACGCGGGAAACGAAGCTTGGAGAATTTCGCTGAACTCATAAACGGGGGTTTGCGCACCATGTCAGGAGAATCGGTGCCCGGCCATGCCCTATTCCTTTCAGGTATAGATTATTAGTTTTTGCCTCAGCTTAAATTATCCGAATTTTGTGTATCTTTGCGAGTTATTGGCAAAATAACCTTTTTATAGAATAATTTAAAACAATAGAAATATGCTTTTTTCTCTACTTCAGGCAGACACCGCTCTCGCCCTTTCTCAATCGGCTGAGGTAACGCCGGTGCCGCAGGAAATGTCCATCTCCATCATCGACATGGCCATCAAGGGCGGCTGGCTTATGATAGTACTCCTTCTCTTAAGTATTATCGCCATCTATATTTTCGGTAAAAAATTATGGGTGATCAACAGGGCCTCCAAAGTGGACAAGAATTTTCTGGATGATGTGAAAGATTACATCCACGACGGCAAAATCAAAAGCGCCATCACTTATTGCGGCAAATTCGATACTCCTGTCGCCCGTTTGGTCGAAAAAGGTATTGAACGCATAGGCAGGCCTTTGGCAGACATCCAAAGCTCAATCGAGAATATTGCCAATTTAGAGGTGGCAAGGCTCGAAAAAGGTCTTCCTCTCCTCGCCACAATCGCAGGCGGCGCTCCCATGATTGGTTTTTTGGGCACCGTAACCGGCATGGTGAGGGCCTTCTTCAATATGGCCAACGCAGGCAATAATATCGACATAACCCTGCTTTCGAGCGGCATTTATGAGGCCATGATTACAACCGTGGGCGGTCTTATCGTGGGTATCCTCGCTTACTTCGGCTACAATTATCTGGTAAACCGCATTTCCGATGTGGTGTTCGACCTGGAAAATGCCACCATAGAATTCATGGACGTGCTTAACGAGCCCGAAGTAACGGCACAAACTACTAAAGAGGAAGAATAATGGCCATCAAGAGAAGAACAAAGGTAGACGCGAGCACCTCGATGGCGAGTATGTCCGACTTGGTGTTTCTGCTGCTCATTTTCTTTTTGATTACCAGCACATTGGTAAACCCAAATGCATTGAAACTG
>JAAZIW010000134.1 GCA_012800665.1 Rikenellaceae bacterium | reverse complement strand
TCGTAGATAGCTGTGTTTTGTTTCATAATATTTATTCCCATTCTATGGTTGATGGCGGTTTACTGGAGATGTCGTAAACGACTCTGTTCACTCCTTTTACTTTATTTATTATATCTCCTGATATCTTGGCCAAGAAATCATAAGGAAGGCGTGCCCAATCGGCGGTCATACCGTCTATCGAATTCACAGCCCTCAGAGCTATTGTATATTCGTAAGTTCTTTCGTCTCCCATTACTCCCACGCTTTTTATGGGGAGAAGTATGGCGCCGGCCTGCCAAACCTTATTGTATAGCCCTGCTTCGCGCAGTCCCTCCACATAAATGGCATCCGCCTCTTGCAATATGCTCAGCTTTTCCGGCGTAATCTCTCCAATCAGGCGGATGGCAAGACCGGGTCCGGGGAAGGGATGCCTCGATAAAATTTCATCGGGCAGTCCGAGGGCGACGCCTACTTTGCGCACCTCGTCTTTGAAGAGCATTCTTATCGGCTCTACCAATTTGAGGTGAAGATTTGCGGGGAGCCCTCCCACATTGTGGTGGCTTTTTATGCATACCGATGCACCGCCTACGGGGGAGGATTCGATTACATCGGGATATATGGTGCCCTGACCGAGCCAGCTTACTCCCTTTATCTTTTTCGCCTCTTCCGTGAAAACCTCCACAAAGTCGCGTCCTATTATCTTGCGTTTGGTTTCGGGATCGCTTACTCCTTTGAGGTCGGCTAAAAACTTATCTCCCGCACGCACTCCCGATATATTGAATCCCAATCCCTTGTATTGCTCCAACACTCTTTCGAACTCATTCTTTCGGAGCAGGCCGCTGTCAACGAAAATGCAGTGCAGATTATCTCCGATTGCTTTCTGCAGAAGGGTTGCCGCTACAGTGGAATCCACTCCTCCGGATAGGCCCATCACCACCTTATCGTTGCCGAGCTGCTTTTTGAGGGCGGTTATGGTGCTTTCGGCAAAATTTTCACCGGTCCAAGTACCGTCGCAGCCGCAAATGTCAAGGATGAAATTCTTTATGATTTCAGCTCCGTTCTCTTTGTGCTGAACTTCGGGATGGAATTGAAAAATGTTTTGTCCGCAAACCCTGTATGCGGCATTTGCCACCCTTTCGGTGGATGCTATGGATTTAAAGCCTTTCGGCAGAGTGGAGATGCTGTCGCTATGGCTCATCCACACTTCGCTTGATGAGGGAACCCCTGCAAACAAAGGATCGGAAACATCTTTTATCTCAAGCATTGTCCTGCCGTATTCGCTTGTAGATGATGCCTCTATGATTCCGCCCTTTTCAGAGGCAAGCAATTGCGCTCCGTAGCAGATGGCGAGAAGAGGCACTCCCTCAGGAAGTTCGGGGGCTTTGGGAGCGTTCGCATCCAATACGCTGGAGGGTCCGCCCGATAGTATTATGCCCTTTACCTCTTTGGATATGGGTTTGGAATAGGGTACAATCTCGCAATAGACATTTTGTTCGCGGACACAACGTGCAATGAGCTTTGTGTACTGGGAGCCGAAGTCTATTATGAGTATGGTATCCATTATATCTTGTAGTTGGGGGCCGATTTAACTATGGTAAGGTTGTGGGGATGGTTTTCGATTACGCCGTTGGCGGTGATGCGCACGAACTTCACGCTGCGCAAATCTTCTATCTTACCTGCGCCGCAATAGCCCATTCCGCTTCTCAATCCGCCTATAAGCTGGTAGATGACATCTCCCACCGCCCCTTTTAAGGGGACTCTTCCCACTATTCCCTCCGGCACTAATTTCATGGCTCCGGTTTGGAAATATCTGTCGCTCGCACCTGCTTCCATGGCATCTATACTGCCCATTCCGCGATATATCTTATATTTTTTGTCGGTCTTGAAATCCTCAAAAATTTTGCCCGGGGCTTCTTCTGTTCCCGCAAGCAGGCTTCCGCACATAACGCAGTCGGCTCCGGCCGCCAAGGCCTTGACTATATCTCCCGAATACCTCAGGCCACCGTCTCCTATTATAGGTACGCCGCTGCCCTTAGCCGCCTCTGCGCATTCCAAGATGGCGGAGAGCTGGGGTACGCCCACTCCGGCAATTATGCGCGTGGTACAAATGCTTCCTAGGCCTATACCTACCTTGACGGCATCGGCTCCGTTGTCTATCAGGCACTTGGTGCCATCCGCCGTGGCTACATTGCCTACCACCACCTCCACTTCCGGCAGCGCCTTTTTGATTTTCGCCAAAGCTTTTACAACGCCTTTGCTGTGCCCGTGCGCCGAATCCAACACTACGGCATCGGCTCCGGCATTCACAACTGCGCCTGCCCTTTCCACCACATCCGGCGTTATGCCCAAGGCGGCTGCAACCGCAAGCCCTTGATTGTGCACTTTGGCAACTTCCTTCGCCTGCGACTCTATGGACATATTTTTATGGATAACCCCTATTCCACCTTCTTTTGCAAGTGCTGTGGCCATAGGGGCTTCTGTGATTGTATCCATTGCCGCGGAGGCTATCGGGATGCTTAGTTGTATTTTACGCGTAAAATGGGTTTGCAGGGAAACTTCCCTTGGAAGTACTTCGGACCAGGCTGGAATAAGAAGTACATCATCGAAGGTCAGGCCTTCTTGAATTAAACGTTCCTGAAATGAATTCATATGGTCAAATTCCAAGTGGCAAAGATAAATAAAAAATCCGCAAGGCAGAATAGGCCCTACGGACTTTTTTAACAAAGTTATCAACAAACGCTTTCCGGCTTGCTTAATCCGGCTATTATCCCCTTAATCTATTTTCGAGGCAAGGTCTATAAGTCCTTTGAATTGGGTGCGATAGCCGTGAGGATCAAAACTCAGCGATGCATCAATAAGATTAGTGGCAAGTTCAAAAGAGGAGCTGCCCTTGTGAGGCGATTCGCGGAGTATCATGCCATAGGCGGCGGTGCCGGCGGCAAAAGACATATTTGCCGTAGAAACAACATCATTCGAGCTCTTTACACTGTCTTCTATGAGAATGCTGTTTTCGCCAAGCGCCTTTTTATAGCGGACACTGAATTTCGCGCATTCGGAGCCGGCGGCATATTTTTCTGCGGGAACGAGTTCATAGAGGGCTGTTATTGTTTGTCCTGCGCCGATTTCGGAAGCATCAGTTTTGTCATCTTCAAATTCCTCCTCGCTCAGAACGCGGTTTTCGTAGCCTATAAGACGGTATTTCTCCACTTGCTCAGCATCAAAGTTGATTTGCACTTTCACATCGTTCGCCACTGCGAAGAATTTTCCGTAATCGTTTACAAACACCTTCGTTACTTCATCCTCGGAGTCGATGTATTCGTAGGTGCCGTTGCCTGCATTGGTTACTTTTTCTATCATGGAGTCGTTGAGGTTGCCGCGCCCGAAGCCGCAAATGGTAATATATATACCCTTCTTTGCATAGTTCTCGACTATTTCAATCAGTCCTTCGGTGCTTGTAACCCCCACATTGAAATCTCCGTCGGTGCCCATGATTATACGGTTGTTGCCGCCCTTGATGAAGTTTTCTTCGGCTTCCTGATAGCCCATCGTGAGGGCATCCGCTCCGCTTGTTGCTCCGCTGGCCTGCAGACTTCTAAGAGCATTTTTAATTTGCACTCCATCGCTCGCAAGGGTTGACTCCAATACCTTTTTAACTCCCGAAGCATAAGTGATTATGCTGACACGGTCTTTCGGGTCCATATTGTCTACAAGGGTGCAGAATGAGCTTTTAAGAAGTTCTATCTTGTCTTCGGAATTCATGCTGCCGGAGACATCCACAAGAAGCACAAAGTTGGAATTCGGCCTGTTCTTGAGACTCTTTCCCTTGATGCCGAGGCGCATAAGGCGGTGGTTTTCATTCCATGGACAAGCGCTAACCTCTGAATTCAGGGCTATCATCTCATCCCCCTTAGGCTCGGCATAATCGAAGGTAAAGTAATTCAGGAATTCTTCGATTCGAACAGCGCTTTTTGGAGGAAGCTGTCCTTCCCTGATAAAGCGGCGCATATTGGCGTAGGAAGCGCCGTCACAGTCGACAGAGAAGGTGGAGGTGGGTTCCTCTTCGGTCGTGATGAAAGGATTATCGTCAAAATCGTCATATTTATCGCCTCCCTGGCTGTCTTGAGGAATGCCTTCATCGTAATTTCCGGCAAACGGTCCGTCAACATTCATATCCTTGTAGACGCCTTTTTCGCAGGCGCAAAGTGCCGCAGCGGCTGCCACGACAGCAAAAAATATTTTAGTCCTCATAATCATATGTGTTATTTTCACTTTTAATTAGATGCCTTCCTGCTCAGCCGCGTTGCATCCGAAAGGGGTAAAAAGCTTGTTGACATTTTGTCACGGGCACGGGATTTGACAATAGTAAGAGCGTAATCGATTAAATTTATTCTATATATGATAAAAGGTAAAATAGGGGTAACGACAGAAAACATATTCCCCATCATTAAGCAATTCCTGTATTCCGATAAAGAAATATTCCTGCGCGAGCTCGTTGCCAACGCCGTTGATGCAACCAAAAAACTCCAAATCCTGAGTTCCAACGGTGAATTCAAAGGCGAATTGGGCGATTTGAAGGTGGAGGTGGTATTGGATGAAAAGGCGAAAACCCTTAAAATCATCGACCGCGGCATAGGCATGACGGAAGAGGAAATCGACAAGTATATAAATCAGATAGCATTTTCCAGTGCGGGAGAGTTCCTTGCCAAATACAAAGACCAGAATATAATAGGCCATTTCGGCTTGGGCTTCTACTCCGCCTTTATGGTTTCCGATAAGGTTACCATTGAGAGTTTAAGTTATCAGGATGGCGCAAAGGCGGTGAAGTGGACTTGCGAAGGCAATCCCGAATTTACCATGGAGCCTTGTAAAAAGGAAGATAGAGGCACGGTTGTAACGTTGTATATAGATGATGAAGACAAGGAATACGCCGAGAAAGGGCGCATTGCCTCCCTGCTTGGGAAGTACTGCAAATTTATGCCGTTCCCTGTAGTGTTCGGTAAAAAGACAGAGTGGAAGGATGGCAAGGAGGTGGAGACGGAAGAAGACAATATCATAAATAATATCGAGCCCATCTGGTCCAAAGCTCCGAGCGAGCTCAAAGATGAGGATTATCTTAATTTTTACAGGGCTCTGTATCCCATGCATGAGGACCCCATGTTTTGGATTCATCTGAATGTGGATTATCCCTTCACACTTACCGGCATACTCTATTTCCCGAAGATAAAGGAGCGCATGGCCATCGACAGGAACAAGATTCAGCTTTACTGCAATCAGATGTTCGTGACCGACCATGTGGACAATATCGTGCCGGACTTCCTGACGCTGCTGCACGGCGTGATAGATTCTCCCGATATTCCGCTGAATGTCAGCCGCAGCTACCTGCAGAGCGATTCGAATGTTAAAAAGATAAGCACTTACATTACTAAAAAGGTGGCAGACAGGCTGGAGATGATTTTCAAAGAACAAAGAAGCGATTATGAGGCGAAGTGGGACAATATAAAGCTGTTTATAGAATACGGCATGCTTACGGATGAAAAGTTCTGCGAGCGCGCATTGGATTTTGCCCTGTTCAAGAATACAGACGGCAAATATTTCAGCTTTGCAGATTATCGCAAGGCCATAGAGCCGGCTCAGACCGATAAAAACAAAAAGGTGGTTTATCTGTATGCATCAGATGTAGAAGAGCAGTACAGCTGGATTGAGGCGGCAAAGCAGCAGGGGTACGATGTGCTTCTGATGGATTGCGAACTCGATGCCCATTTTGCCAATCTGCTGGAAGGCAAAATCAAGGATACCCGTTTTGCCCGCGTGGATTCCGACTCTGTCGAAAATCTGATTCCCAAAGAGGATAAACCTAAGCCGGAGATGAGCGATGAGGATAAGAAGGCCC
>JAAZIW010000133.1 GCA_012800665.1 Rikenellaceae bacterium | reverse complement strand
TACGCGGTATCGGGGTAAAGACCCCGCCTATTGGGACAATATAGTAAGCGTGATTCCGGAAATGCGCGCCGACTCCATTTTAACCTTGGATACGGTAAAGTTAGGCAAGTTCAATGGGAAAGAAACTATAGAATTTGTAGAAGCGGTTATGGCCCGTTACCACAAATTCAAGAAGATTGCTCCGTAATTATTTTATCCTTACTGTTTCTGAAGGGTCTACCCTGCTGATAAAAATATAGGGCAGTAAAAGGAGAAGCATTATTGCTCCGTAGGCAATGGCGCAAACGAGCAGAATTTGCGGCAAATTCACGGCCACAGGCACAAAACTCACAAAATAATTTTCGGGATTGAGACGGAGGAAGTGCGTAGAGCTTTGAACAAGGGCGAAAAGCAGGGCGGCACCACCTCCTATTGCCATCCCCTTTAATACCACACCTGAAGCCACCCTTAGAAAAACCATGGCGATTCTCCGATTGTCCATGCCGAGAGCCTTCAGCGTGCCTATTGTACCGGTATGGCGGAACAGCATTATGAGAAGTCCTGACACCATATTGAAACCTGCCACAAGAATCATCAGCACCAGAATTGCCAACACATTAAAATCCAATAGGTTAAGCCAATCGAAAAGACGGGAGAAACGCTGCGAGGAGGCAGTCGCCGCAAGGGGTGCTTCCCCCTCGGAGGCATATATTCCGGACAGCGTGGAGAGCTCCGCAGCCTTTGTTTTTTCCCTGTCACTCCGGCGGTAATAGTCTAAGAGTTTTATTTCAAAAGCCGAAACCATGGTGGAGTCCCAGCCGTTCACGCGCTGAAGGTCCCCCAAATTCGCAAATACCAGCATCTTATCATCCGCCCGAAGCAAATCCCTATAAATCTCTCTCACCGTAAAATTGCGGATTTTTACCCTATCCCCTATAAAATAAGTCAGCATACGGTCGCCCTCCTTCAAACCCAACTTATCGGCCAAAGTGCTTGGAATGGAAACCGTCAGGCTGCTGTCGGCTGAGGGTAGGGCTTTTATCAAAACCCCCTCTATCTCGCTTCCGTTTTTAACCACGGCGGTGCGGTATATTGCCGGCGTAAGCTCCTCCACCCCTTTGCATTCACGGAGGTAGGGCAGATAGGAGGCATCGGCGCTTATCGGCTCCCCCTCCCCATAATAGCTAAGAGAAGAGGCTGTCATCTGCACATCTCCCATAAGAGAGCTTATCCCGCGCCGGATTTCCCGCTTGAAACCTCCCAACACCATGAGAGACAATATGATAACGAAGAAGGAAACGGCTGTGGCTGCAACCGTTATCCTCCCTCGAAAATTGAGGCGTTCCGAAATAAATCGGGAAGCACGCATATTACCGGATTAACATATTACCAAATTAGAACCCTCTCGCTTTCGGGCCTGTACATCGGGTCGCCCTCCTTTATTCCGAAAGCATCGAAAAATGTTTGGAGGTTACGCACAGTCACATTCACGCGGTTTTCGCCGAGAGAATGCACATCAAGGGTATTGAGACGGGCCTTTTCCTCGTCTGTTATATTTTGCGCCCAAATGGTGGCATAGGAAAGATAAAAGCGCTGATCGGGAGTGAATCCGTCTATGGGCTTTACATCCTTTCCTGCTATGGCATTATGCAGAGCGGTGTAGGCTACGCTCAGACCGCCCTGGTCGGCAATGTTTTCTCCGAGAGAATTCTGTCCGTTGGCATATACGCCCGGCAGGATTTCCACCTCATTGAATTGCTCCACCAATTTTTGAGATTTCTCCTTGAATATGGCGGCATCTTCAGCGGTCCACCAATCATTCATATTGCCGTTTTTGTCGAACAGACGTCCTTGGTCATCAAAGCCGTGAGTCATTTCGTGACCGATTACCACGCCTATTGCCCCATAATTAACTGCATCATCAGCATCGGGATTGAAGAATGGAGGCTGAAGTATGGCTGCGGGGAAGCAGATTTCATTGGTGGTGGGATTGAAATAAGCGTTCACCATCTGCGGAGGCATGCCCCATTCGCTTTTGTCGGTGGGTTTGCCGAGTTTGTTCATATTGTCGTCAACATGCCAGATGCTTGCGGAGCGGAGGTTTTCGTAATAACTCTTTTCGGGGTCAACCGTAAGGGTGCTGTAATCTTTCCATTTATCGGGATAGCCGATTTTTACGGTAAAGGCGCTGAGTTTATCAAGAGCCTTGATTTTGGTGGTCTCACCCATCCAATCGAGGGCTTCGATATGTTCGCCGAGAGCCTTTTGAAGATTATCAACAAGAGTCAGCATACGCTTCTTGCTGCTTTCCGGGAAATACTTATCCACATACATCTTGCCTACGGCCTCGCTGAGTATGCTGTTGGGCGCCTGCATTGCACGCTTCCAACGCGGCTTGTGCTCCTTTATGCCCGCCATCTCCTTGC
>JAAZIW010000132.1 GCA_012800665.1 Rikenellaceae bacterium | reverse complement strand
CAAATTAAGTGAGTTTCTTATTGTTGCCGTTTTCGCTTAAAAATGCTAACTTTGTATGATTTATTAGGGGCTGAGCCCGAAACAAACAGAATTATCTTAAATTATTATTGAAATATGCTTATTATCCGTGTTACAGGACGTGAAATCCTGGATTCCCGTGGAAACCCCACAGTAGAAGTTGAAGTTGAACTCGAAAGCGGTGTCATTGGCGTTGCAGCTGTTCCATCAGGAGCATCTACAGGCGAACACGAAGCCCTTGAGCTTCGCGATGGCGACAAAAAACGCTACGGCGGCAAGGGTGTTCTCAAGGCGGTTGCCAATGTGAACGACATTATTGCTCCCGCAGTTATCGGCATGAGCGCTCTCGATCAAAGGGGCATCGACAAGACTATGATTGAACTTGACGGCACCCCCACTAAAAGCAAGCTCGGCGCCAATGCGATTCTTGGCGTAAGCCTCGCGGTCGCCCATGCTGCCGCCGAATATCTCGGTCTTCCCCTTTATCGCTATATCGGAGGCACCAATGCTTATGTTCTGCCCGTGCCCATGATGAATATTCTCAACGGAGGAGCCCATTCCGATGCTCCCATAGCATTCCAGGAATTTATGATTCGCCCGGTAGGTGCAAAGAACGAGACTGAGGCTGTACGCATGGGAGCCGAAGTGTTCCACGCCCTGCAGAAAGTTCTCAAGGCTCGCGGTCTCAGCACTGCTGTTGGCGATGAGGGCGGCTTTGCTCCTGCTCTCAGGGGCACAAATGACGCTCTCGACTGCATTATGGAAGCCATCGAAAAAGCAGGCCTTAAGCCCGGTGAGGATGTAACCATTGCCATGGACTGCGCCGCCAGCGAATTCTGCTTTGTAGAGGACGGAAAGTTCTTCTATGATTACAAGCAGCTTAAGGATGGTAAAAAGAAGGACCCGCGCGGACGCAAACTGTCTTCCGACCAGCAAGTTAAATATCTCCAGCAACTTTGCGCAAAGTATCCTATCGATTCCATCGAGGACGGTCTTGATGAGAATGACTGGGAGGGATGGGTAAAATTAACCAAGGCGCTCGGCGATAAGTGTCAGCTTGTAGGAGACGACCTTTTTGTGACCAATGTCAAGTACCTCAAGAAAGGTATTGAAATGGGAGCCGGCAACAGCATCCTCATCAAGGTAAACCAGATTGGCAGCCTTAGTGAAACATTGGATACCATTGAGATGGCTCATCGCAACGGCTATACCACTGTTATCAGCCACCGTTCCGGCGAAACAGAAGACACTACCATCGCCGACATCGCAGTTGCCACCAATAGCGGCCAAATCAAAACCGGCTCACTCAGCCGCACCGACCGCGTTTGCAAATACAACCGTCTGATGAAAATCGAGATGGAACTCGGCGATGTTGCTGATTATGGCTACGCTAAAGTAAAGTAGGGACAGCCGTTTTACGTCAGCTGCTTCATAGCTGTTGCTTCGCAGCAGACAGGCTTTGCCACAGACAAGCCTCTTCGCAGCAATTCCGTTCTAGTGGTTGCTTCGCAGCAGACAGGCTTTGCCACAACAAGCCTCTTCGCAGCAATTCCGTTCTAGCGGTTGCTTCGCAGTGAACAAGTTGAGTTGCAAGAAATAGATAGGCCGGCTTTTTCAGCCGGCTTATTTTTTATCGCTTGGTGGGATAAATTTCTGCAAGGAAAAGGAGATTTATGTCCTTGTCCATATTACCGGCCATAGTGTCGAGAGCCTTAATAAAGGTGGAGATTTCTTCGTCTGAAAGACCGGATGTGATTTGTTCTACAGCGTTGAGCGCGGCCTGCGTAACGGGCTCTTGAATTTCAATTCCCCTTTTTGTGACAGTGACAATGTTTTCGCGGCGGTCGTTTTGGTTTACCTCTCTGGTCACCAGGCCGCGCGCCTCTAAACTGTTAACAAGTTTAACTACTGAGTTTTTGTCCTTCAGCATTATATCTGCAATTTTCTGCTGGCTGAGGGGACCCTCCATCCATAGCGTATCCAGCAAAAGAAATTGCTCTGCTGTAATATTGTACCCGCTTTTTTGGAGACTTTCGTTTACCCACAACTTAAAACGGTTGTGTACGAAATTGAGAAATACTCCAAGTTGTTTACTCAGTACCATAAATTAGTAAAAGCGTATACTTT
>JAAZIW010000131.1 GCA_012800665.1 Rikenellaceae bacterium | reverse complement strand
AGGTGGTGAGCAGCACGAAAGTGGTGATAATCAGCACCCCCGGTATAATCTGCAAACCTAAATCCACTCCGCTTTTACCTCCATCCAAAAGAGCATTGAGAAAGCGCATAAACACTCCCTCTTTCTTCTTGGTTTCCTCTTTGGTCTCTTCCAATTCCTCTTCCTCTTTATAGTCCGGCACAGCAGGGGAATCAAGTTCGGGATAGGCCTTGAGGACAGACCTCCGCATAAGCCTGGTGGATATGACAGACCCGCAGATGGCGCCGAAAAGACCGACTAACGTTGCCGCTACATTGCCATAAGCAAACATGGTAAGTATGACAATGAGCCCCATACCGAAGGCCGTACCGAAGTTGGTGAGTGATACCAGCTGATATTTCTTGAAGTAAGATGCAAATTTGCGGTCCTTGCTCAGAGAGATGATGGCCGGATTATCGGACAGAAAAGTAATCAAAGCTCCTATGGCAGCCACCCCCGGCAGATTATAAAGCGGTTTCATAAATGGACGGAGGAGCTTTTCCAAAAGGGCTACCACTCCGAATTCAGAAAGAATCCTGCTCAGCGCTCCTGCTAATACGGTAATTCCCATAAGGAAGAAGACTGTGTTCAAAAGCAGGTCGTGGGCGGTCGCCATAATGGTACGCACAAGGTTTTTGCCACCCATAAAGTGCCCGAGTACCCCAAATACAAGAATAAAGATTGCAATTAAGACGAGTGCTTCAATGAGCGAACGTTTAAATTTTTTTTGTGCCATAAGAACAGTGGTATCTTTCTGCGGTATATCTAAGCAACAAAGATATTCTTTTTTAACTATATTTGCCTATGCAGCGGCAACTTGTTATTTGTTTTGCAAAGTCGTTTCCTATAGCAATTACGATAAGATGATAAAGGATAAGATAGAGATAGTAGACCTCGAAAAGAAGATAGCGCGGCGCATCTTGCCTCCGCCGGATGAACCCAGGTGGTTTGCCATGAGCGCCCCTTACAGGCGCGAACTCAAGGCTCAGGCCGCCCTTGATGAAAAGGGGATAGAGAATTATGTGCCGATGCGCTACGAGATTGTAGTGAAGGGTGCAATGAAAAAGAAGATGCTGGTGCCCGTCATCCACAATCTTATCTTTGTATATTGCAAAAAAGAAACCATTCAAAACGCCAAACAAAGTATCCCTTATCTGCAATATCGCACCAATCGCGAAGGCGACAAAAATGTGCCTATAATAGTGCCGGACAAGCAGATGAAAGATTTCAAAAAAGTATGCGACAGTTATGATGAACAAATCCGCTTCTTCCTGCCGGGTGAACTTAATGTCACCAAAGGCACCCGTGTCAGGATAACAGAAGGCAAGTTTGCGGGTGTGGAAGGGACTTTCGTCAGGCTTGCTGGAAAGCGCGGCCGCAGCGTTGTTGTGGAAATCCCATTCATCACCAACGTGGCCACTGCAATCATAGCACCGGAAGACGTAGAGGTAATAGGGGATTGATAGATAAATAAAATAATTATAACTATGGATTGGAAAAAACTACAGAATGGCTCAGATATCCGCGGAGTGGCCATCGAAGGTGTAGAGGGAGAGGAGGTCAATTTGTCCGCAGAAACAGCTTACATTATTGGCAAAGCCTTTGTGGAATGGTTGAGGCGCAGAAATACGGGTCGTCTTAGCGTAGCGGTAGGCGTGGACTCCCGAATCTCAGGGCCTATGCTGTCAGATGCTATCATAAAGGGGATATGCGAATCGGGCGCTGATGCAGTCCGTTGCGGCCTTGCCTCCACTCCGGCTATGTTCATGATTACCATCGACTCAAAGCGCCCCTGTTCGGCAGGCATAATGATTACAGCCAGCCATCTGCCTTACAATCGTAATGGGTTTAAGTTTTTCACACCCGAAGGTGGCTTGGAAAAAGCTGATATTTCTGAGATTCTTGAGATTGCCGAGGGGTTTGATCCATCTGCTGTTTCCTCCTTTGACTGCTCTTCGCAACATTATGCCAACTCTGCTCAAACGGTTGTCGGCACTGTCTCCTCTCGCAACTATATGAAGGAGTATTCTGCAATTCTTGTGGACTACATTCGCCGTGGGGCAAACGCTGAAAAGCCCCTTGAGGGGATGAAGATTGTGGTGGATGCTGGTAATGGCGCAGGTGGATTCTTTGCAACGGATGTGCTTCGGCCTCTCGGCGCAGATATCTCCGCAAGCCAATTTTTAGAGCCGGACGGAATGTTCCCCAATCATGTTCCCAACCCCGAAAATGCAGAGGCGATGTATTCCATCTGCAGCGCAGTGATGCGTAGCGGAGCCAATCTCGGCATCATCTTCGATACCGATGTAGACCGTTCGGCCATTGTCGATAAGCAAGGCCGGCCCATCAATCGGAATTCCCTTATTGCGCTTATCTCTGATATAATATTGCGCGAACATCCGGGCAGCACGATAGTTACCGACAGCATTACCAGCGTTGGCCTGGCGGAATTCATTTCAACGCGCGGAGGCATTCATCACCGCTTCAAGCGCGGCTATAAAAATGTTATAAACGAGTCCAAACGTTTAAATAGTGTGGGACAGGAGAGTTGGATAGCCATTGAGACATCAGGTCATTGTGCTTTGCGTGAGAACTATTATTTAGATGACGGTGCATTTTTGGTTGCCAAGTTACTTCTCGAAGCTGCAAAGCTCGCTCGTCAAGGGCGCGAGTTGGGCTCGCTCATAACTGATTTGCGCAAACCCCTCGAGGATAAAGAAATCCGTTTTAAAATTACTGAGGAAGACTTTGCTGCCTATGGGCGTGAAGTCCTTGAGTTTGTTAAGCGAGAGGCTTCAAGCATAGCCGGTTGGAGTCTTGAGGAACCTAATTACGAGGGTGTCCGTGTGAACTGCTCGGCTCCAGAGGAGAGTGGCTGGTTCCTGCTCCGCCTTTCCCTGCACGACCCTGTTCTCCCTCTCAATATCGAATCTGATGTCAATGGCGGAGTGGCGATAATCGAACAACGCCTGCGCGCTTTGCTAAAGCCGGTTGCAGGCGGGCTTGAATAAGCTATAACGTTTACTTGTACTTTTTGAAATTTTACAGGAAATAAATTCGTATTTTTGCATACCTTTTTATAAAAGTATGCTAACTATAACAAATCAACTTATAGACAATCTTCTGGAGCAAGCAGCCTCAACACCGAGACTCAGAAAACATTACGACCTTCGTAATGCTGCGAGGGAGGATTCACAGCGTATGT
>JAAZIW010000130.1 GCA_012800665.1 Rikenellaceae bacterium | reverse complement strand
GGGTCCATGCTGAGCGCACCGAAGAGGCAGGCTTCCACACAATCGCCGCAACCTAAACAACCATAAGAACAAGCCGTGTCCCCTGCATACAATCCGGCCTTTACAACGCAACTCTGAGCTCCATCATAAATATTTATCTTGGGACGGGCTTCACAGGTGCCGTTGCAACGGATTACCGCAATTTTGGGAACCTTTTTTACTGGCTCATAACCGAGGATGGCCGCCACCTGTTCCATTACAGCATCTCCCCCGACAGGGCAATAGTGTGCGCTGAGATCGGGAGCATCCAAAAGCGATGCGGCAAAATCGTGACAACCGGCATAGCCGCAGCCGCCGCAATTTGCACCGGGCAGCACGCCCTCTATTTCTTCAATACGGGAATCTTCCGAAACCTTGAATTTTTGCGCAAACAAATACAATAAAAGCGCAAGCACAAAGCCCAAGCCTGCAAGGATGACTATGGTCCAAATTACTGCAGATGTCATGATTTTTCCTTAATGTAAAATATATATTCGTTGGAGAGCTTTTCACGGAAAAGCCAAAGGAGCAAATAATAAACAGCTGTGGCAGCTATGGCCAAAAGGCCGGAAAGCCACTCTTTCACGCCTGCCCCGACAAGCAGCAAAAGCACTGCGAGCAACACTGCAAGCGGAATCACATAAGAAAGCCAAACTGCCTTGAAGCCCATTCCGCGCTTAAGGCAAACCTCCACCTCCTGACCAATCTCCCAATTGCCGAGAGTAGTGGGAATTTGAATTATTTTTTCTTCATTCTCAGAGGCACCGCAAAAACCGGAAGCGTGGCAGGAACTGCATGCGGGCGGAGCTGTAAACTTGACGGTTGTAAATTCAGGCGTAATGTCGATTATTGTTCCGGGATGTGATATTACTTCTGCCATCTTTTATTAAAAATCAGTATTCATAGCGGACGGAATAGATGCTATGGCGTCCAAAGTATCATATTCCTCAACAAAGCGGACTTGGTCGCCCTTGAAAATCATGTCGATTTCACCTACTTCGCCATTACGATGTTTTGCAATGATGATTTGGGCCTTTCCCTTATCTTCGGGATTGTCGGAGAGCCCCAAATAGTCAGGTCTATGTATAAAAATAACCATGTCGGCATCCTGCTCTATTGAGCCGGATTCGCGAAGGTCGCTGAGCATAGGCTTTCCGCTGCCTCCCTGCCTTTGAACAGAACTGCGCGAAAGTTGTGAAAGCGCAATAATAGGGATATTCAACTCTTTGGCTGTGGCTTTGAGAGTACGGGAGATGTAGGCCACTTCCTGTTCCCGAAGACCTCCCTTGTAATTTTCCGGAGCCTGCATAAGCTGCAGATAATCCACCACAATAAGGCCCACTCCCTTGTTCTTTGCCAAGTTTTTGGCTTTGGTGCGGAATTCCATGATAGGAAGGCTCGGAGTATCGTCAATGTATAAAGGCGCTGCGGACAAATCCTTTATACGATATTCCAATTGCTCCCATTCGTAATCTTCCAGCTTTATAGCGCCTTTTATTTTATCTGCGCTAAGACCCGTCTCTGTTACAAGCAGACGTTTTGCAAGTTGGGCGCAATTCATTTCCAATGAGAAAAAGGCCACGGGCGTATGCCTGTCTACTGCCGCATTCCGGGCAATATTAAGAGCAAAAGCGGTCTTTCCTGCCGAAGGACGGGCTGCTATTATTATAAGGTCGGAGTTTTGCCAGCCATTGGTTATGCGGTCTACGCTAACAAAGCCGGAAGGAACACCGCTGAGACCGGTG
>JAAZIW010000129.1 GCA_012800665.1 Rikenellaceae bacterium | reverse complement strand
CCAAATACGAGAGCAAAAAAGTTTTGCTATATTTGCGCTGCGATCCGGAGGGGTCAAGTGTATTTCAGGTACCACTATAAAAACTGAATATGAAACAAAAAGCGCAATTTTCTGCAACATTTCTTTTTTTGGCCGTGCTCTTCACGGTCTGCCTTATTACGAGTAACTTATTGGCTACCAAAGTCTTTGCCATAGGAGCGAAGATAGCTTTGCCGTGTGCGGTATTGGTGTTCCCTATCTCTTACATCCTCAACGACTGCTTTACTGAGGTGTACGGCTACCGCAAGGCCCGCCTTGTGATTTGGCTCGCATTCGCCATGAATTTTTTGGTGGTGATGTTCGGGCAGATAGCAGTGTGGCTACCGGCTGCCGGCTTTTGGAAGGGCGGGGAGCATTTCAATTTCGTGTTCGGAATGGCACCGCGCGTGGTCTTTGCATCTCTGTTCGCATTTCTCGCAGGCTCCACCCTCAACTCTTTGGTGCTAAGCAAGATGAAAGTAGCCTCCGGCGGGCGCCGTTTCGGCTGGAGGGCCATTGTCAGCTCCATCTGCGGTGAACTTTGCGATTCCGCTATCTTTATGCCGATTGCCTTTTGGGGAACACCCCTCAAAACCTTAGCATGGATGATGCTCGTGCAGGTTTCCTTCAAGGTGCTTTACGAAATCGCCGTCCTGCCGCTTACAGCAGTTTTTGTCAAACGCTTAAAAACCTCTGAAGGCATAGATGTCTATGATGAGGGAATTTCTTACAATCCTTTTAAAATCAAAGATTTATCCTGATATGGAGCGCGAACATATTTTAGAAAACAAAATAATACAAAAACAATTATAATATGAAACGTAAAGAAGAAGGGCTGAAAGCCCTCGGCGCAAACACCAAGTACAGCATGGATTACGCCCCAGAGGTGTTGGAGACCTTTGTCAATAAACATCAGGATAACGATTATTGGGTCCGCTTCAACTGCCCGGAATTTACAACTCTCTGCCCTATTACAGGCCAACCCGATTTTGCCGAAATCCGCATCAGCTACATCCCTGATGTTAAAATGGTAGAAAGCAAAAGCCTCAAACTCTATCTTTTCAGCTTCCGCAATCACGGTGACTTTCACGAGGACTGTGTTAACATAATCATGAAGGACCTTATCAAACTGTTGGACCCCAAATACATAGAGGTTACCGGTCTGTTCACCCCTCGCGGAGGCATAAGCATCTTCCCCTATGCCAATTACGGCCGTCCGGGTACAAAATACGAAGCGCTGGCTTCCCAACGCTTCGCATCTCACGAATAAACGGCCGGCGATTAACGTCCTTTATTCAATCTCCGGCAAACCTAAATCTTTAAAGGTTCTCGGTGCTGGAACTCCCGGCAGGGGCTTGCGGTCTTTCAGCTGCTCCATTGCCACCTCTATGGCTTTCAGCAGTTGCTCATCCTCGCCGTTCCACTCCTTAATCGGGTCGTTTTCAAGCAGAATGTCAGGGTCCACCCCATAATTTTCAATTATCCATTCTCCCGTTTTTGCATCGTAATTGGTAAAGAACGGCACGCGCACATCGGTTCCGTCCATATAAGGCAGCGAGCCGCTAATGCCTACGATCCCGCCCCAACTCCGAGTGCCGATTACAGTGCCGAGATTATTTGCCTTGAAACTCCACGGGAATAAATCCCCGTCCGATGCGCTGTATTTATTAACCAACAGCACCTTGGGTCCTACATGAGTGCCATCGGGCGTAGTGTTTGTCATATCAGAGCCTCTGTACATATTTATCCTGTAAACCTGTCTTTGCAGACGTTCTATTACCATCGGGGAGATATTCCCGCCGCCGTTGGCACGGTCATCTATTATCAGCGCCTCTTTGTCGAGTTGAGGATAATAATAGCGGGCAAATTCGCTCAAGCCCTCAGGACCCATGTCGGGAAGATAGATATATCCGACTTTTCCTCCGGACTTTTCGTTAACGGTTTTTATATTATTCTGCACCCATTCATAGTGGTAGAGAGGATATTCATCTTTAATCGGCTTTACCACCACTTTTTTGCCTCCGGCAGCAGGGCTGGAATTTATGGTGAGTTCGGTAAGAATGCCCGCCTTGCCCGCAAGCAACGAATAGATATTGGCAACATCTTTTGTAGAAACCCCATCTACAGCTGTAATAAACTGTCCTTCAGTCACCCCAACACCGGGCTCGGCGAAGGGGGAGCGGAGGATTTCGCGGTAGGGTGCGCCTTTAAGAATGCGGTCGATGCGGAAGAAGCCGGAGGCATCCTTGCTGAGTTCTGCCCCTAAAAGACCCATGTCGAGACGCTGCGCTTTGGGGTATTCCCCGGGGTTGATATAAGCATGCCCGCAGCCTAATTCGGAAATGAGCCCGCCTATAACATAATTCAAATCCAATCTCGTCTTGACGTGAGGCAGAAGAGCGGAATATTTGGCTTTTAGGGCATTCCAATCGCGTCCGTGCATATTTTCCAAGTAGAAGCCGTCACGGAAAGCGCGCCAAACCTCATCGTAAATTTCCGGCCATTCCAAAGAATAATCCACAATAGCGGTAACATCCTTGGTGGACACCTTATCCCCCTTCATCTTTGAGCCCAAAGCAGCGAGGGAAAGGCCGCCTTTATCCATTATTACGGCCTTTTTATCTCCGAATCTATAGCTCATCCGCCCTTTGGTGCACTCTTCGCTTTTCTGCGTTTTAAAATCAAACACTTTAGTATCTCCCTTGCTTCCATACCAAACTTTTTTGCCATCGCAGAAGTAGTTGTAACCTGCGTTGAAAGGCAGTTTTATCACCCTGTCCTGAAGTCCGTCAACATCTACAACCACCTTCACTTTAGACTCCTCAGAAACGGACTTGTCTTTTTTACCTCCCTTTTTACCCGGCTTGTCTGAATCCTTTCCGTTTTTGTCAGAAGAGTCTTTGTCGGCAGAATCCTTATCGCCTGCATCCTTGCCCTCAGGGCTTACTCCATCGGTCGGGAGCAGCGGAGAAGGAGTGTCTTTTGCGAGCATCACCATATAAGTGGCGCCCATGTTGGTCATTGCAAAATTCCACTCTATACGGCTGTAGATAGGCTTCATCTCGGTATTAGCGGTATAAAGCAAATATTTTCCATCACTGCTGAAAGAAGGCATGCCGGAGTCGTACCAGCCATTGGTTACGGGATATTCCTTGTCATCAGCGATGTTGTACAGATACACCACATCGAAATGATTGCTGCCTGTTTTGGTGTATGCAAGCCATTTGCCGTCGGGCGAATACACCACATTGCGGAATTCGCCGTGAGGATTGGTTTGGATATTCCTGCGTTTGCCGTCAAGAGAAACCTCATCCAATCTGTTCTTGCGGTCAGTTATAAGCAGATGCTTGCTGTCGGGAGCCCATTGAATGCTCCTTATATAAGTGTCGGCGCCGGTAGTGAGCTGTTTGTATGAGCCTTCGGCAACATCGTAGAGATAGATTTCCGTTTCGCCGGAGGCATCCCCAATCCAAGCTATATATTTGCCATCGGGGCTCCAGTCTGCAGAACGGTCATTTGAGCCGGGACTTCGGGAGATATTGCGGGTAACCCCCTTTTCTGCCGGCACATCGAAGACCTCGCCTCGCACTGTCACCGCCACGCGCGAGCCGTCGGGAGATACCGAAGCGGCCCTGACCTTATCGCCTAAATTCAGTCTTTCGCTGCGGGCGTAAAGATTGTCAGAGGATAGCGAAATGCTCACTTTCTCCGCTTTCTTGGTAGATGGATTCAGCAAGTGGATATAACCGCCTTTCTCGAAGACTATGTTTTTCCCGTCAGTGCTGGGGAACTTTACATCAAAGTCTGTAAAATCCGTCACCTTGCTTGTTTTGCCGCTCTCTGTATTGTAGCAGAAGAGATTCATGGTCATGTCGCGGTCGGAAGCAAAGTAGATTTCAGAGCCAACCCACATCGGGAAAATATCCTGCGCCGGATTATCCGTAATCGCCTTAACCGATTTTCCGTCATAAATCCAAATCTCATCCGCCATGCCGCCCCGATAATACTTCCATGTGCGGAACTCCCTCATCACCCTATTATAGGCCATCGCCTTGCCATCAGGGGAAAAGCTGCACCAGCCTCCTTGCGGAAGGGGAATCTCCTCCGGCATGCTTCCATCCGGCTTAACCTTCCAAAGCATACCCTCAAAACCATCTCCTATGCGGTTACGGAAGATAATATACTGCCCATCCGGAGTCCATCCCATAACAATATTGTTGGGGCCCATGCGGTCGCCCATATCATCGCGGGCGTTGGTGGAGGTATAGGTGACGCGCTTGGGCTCTCCGCCCTGAGAAGGCATTACATACACCTCGCGATTGCCGTCATATTCAGCTGTAAACGCTATTGTGCGGCCGTCAGGAGAATAATGGGCAAAGGCTTCATAGCCGATGTGAGATGTAAGCCTGCGGGCCTCGCCTCCCGTTATGGGAACTGTAAAAATATCCCCAGCATAAGTGAATGCGATTTCCTTTCCATTAGTTGCCGGAAATCTCAGCAGCCTTGCTTCCTCAGCCCTCAAAGGCGTTGCAAGCACCAAGGCAAGTGCAATCAGATAAATATTTTTCATTCTTTATTATTGGTTTTTATTGTATGTAAACCCAAGTTTAGTAAGGCCGACGCGCACATCGGGGTCTTTCATAAAGCTGTCCCAAATAATGCCGGAGCGATGGTTTTCTATCATTACAACTATCGGACCTTGGTCTATGGCAATATAGGATTTTGCAAACCAACGGTCTTGCAGCGAGAAAGAATCATGAAAACCATACTCTCCAAAGAGCTTGTCCCCAAGCACATAATAAAAATACTTCATCGCCGCCATGCTTTCGGTAGGGGTATAAGGCATCGAGGCGATAGCGGCAGTAGGAGCGATAGTGCCTTTGTCTTTTGTAGGGGATGATGCTATATATCCCCCCGGATAGTCGCTGGCTGTAAGCCCCCAGCAATCAGCGGAATAGCCGATATAGCCATTTGGATTGTCCACGCAATAGGCGTGGTTGATTTTGGCATGAGCTACGTTTTGGTCCCAATAAGAGGCGTAGGAGTCACTAAGATTTCGGGGGTCGAGGCCGAGGAAAGAATAATGGGTAAAGAAGAGAGGGCCGCCGTAATCGGGGCCGAGAGGGAGAGTGATGCCATAGAATTTGCGTCCGTTCTTCATGCCCCCGTTCGAGGCCCAGCCCTTGTCGTACACTTCTTTTGAGATTGTATGGGTGGGGGAAGATGCCGCTAACAAATATACCATAAGCGCTTCGTTCCAGCCTTTCACTGCCATATTCATATGCCAGCCATAATCGGGCGACCAATGCCAATAGAGCTGTTTTGTACCGTTGAGGAACCAATCCCATTCCACATCTTTCCAAAGAGAGGTGATTTTCGTCCGCAATTCCGCCTCCGATGATTTAGAAAAATATTGCCTGCAAGCAATCAGCCCTTCCATAAGGAAAGCGGTTTCCACAAGGTCGGCCCCGTTGTCGTATGTGCTGAAAGCTTTCGTGCCGCCGGTACTGCCGTTCATCCAATGAGGGAAAGCTCCGTGATGGCGCACCGCCTTATCCGATAGGAAATTCACAACCTTAAGCATGTGGTTATAGCCTTCCTCCCGGGAGATGAAGCCTCGCTCAATTCCCGCAAGAATTGCCATAAAACCGAAGCCGCTGCCTCCCGTAGTTACGGTTTCATCCGAATTCAACCTCTCTCTTGCAAGACCGCTCACAGGATGCGCATAATCCCAAAAATAAGAGAAAGTCCGCCTTTGCACAAGGTCCATAAGCTCTTCATCGGAGATGGCTGGGAACTTAGGCGAAGGGTCGTAAGCAGTAATAAACGTGTATGTATAAGCGAAAGGCAGATGCACACCGAGATTATCGCCTTTGTCGACCATAAGAGTATATGAGCTGAAGTGCTCCAGCTTTGGATTTACCTTTAAGGAAAGGGTGTATTCATCTTGCAATTCGGCGGTATAATTGCGTAGGATGCTTCCTGCAAAAAAAATCTTATTCTTATCGAGTTTGGAAAGGTCGAGTGGAGAAGAAAATTCCAATGTAATAGTTACTGAAGAGGCATCCACATTTCCGATAGAACGGCCGTCGGCAACAGAGACCCCATTTACTTTGCACGAACAAACAACGGTATTCACAGGTTTTTCTTCATTGACAGCATCGGGTTTGCAGGCGCAAATGCTTATTGCGCAAAGGAGAATGGGGACAAAGCGTTTCATAGGAACAGAGAGACCGGTCAGGGTCTCTCTGTCAAAAATATTAATCTAAGCCGTCGGCTGCAGCAACTTCGGCTCTGTAGAGCGCCTGCACCTCATTGGCGCTAAGGCCCTTGTTGAAGAGACGAACCTCGTCCACCTTGCCTGCAAGATAGCTCAGCCAGGTTTCTGCGCTGGCGCCGCTTACACGCTGTGCATGTGCGCCTACATAGCAGCTGGAGGCATTGAAAAGAGAAATCT
>JAAZIW010000128.1 GCA_012800665.1 Rikenellaceae bacterium | reverse complement strand
TAATCACAATTCCAAGCAGCGGTGAGATTCTCTTCAAAGGCCGTCCGATTCGAGAGAAGGATGTACAGAAAATCGGTTATATGCCTGAAGAGCGCGGCCTTTATCGAAAAATGAAGGTAGGCGAGCAAGCTATGTATTTAGCGCAGCTTAAGGGTATGAGCCGGGGGGATGCAATGAAAGCCCTCAAAGATTGGTTTGTTCGCTTTGAGATACAGGACTGGTGGAACAAGAAGGTGGAGGAACTCTCAAAGGGTATGGCTCAAAAGCTCCAATTCATTACCACGGTTGTTCACAAGCCTTCTCTTATGATACTCGATGAACCCTTCAGCGGATTCGATCCGGTGAACGCTGAGCTTGTGCGCAAGGAAGTCCTCCGGCTCCGCGATGAGGGCGCCACTGTTATTCTTTCCACGCACGATATGGGAAGCGTGGAAGAACTCTGCAACGATATTGCCCTCATAGACAAAAGCCATGTGATAATATCCGGTGATGTGCAGGAAATCCGCCGCAAGTACGGCAACGACAATGTGGAGTTGGAATACAGCGATGCAGATGGCCGCCATACCGTGGTGCTTCCTCGCGAAACCGACGGGAACAGCACTCTCAAATCTTTCATCGACAGGGGGGTAACGGTAAACAGCTACCGCGAACTCATGCCCCGCATGAATGATATCTTTATTAAACTTGTAACCGGTAAAAACGAGTAGACTTATGAATTTCAGAACGATAGGCCTTGTTATAGGCCGCGAATACAATACCCGCGTAAAGAAAAAGAGTTTCATTATACTTACATTTGTGGTGCCGATTCTTTTCGCCGCCCTGACCTTCCTTCCCACCATCATAATGATGAATACCAAAGAGAAGACCAAAGAAGTTGCGGTGATAGACCAAAGCGGCATAGTTCTGCCTTTTCTTGAAAATGGAGAAGCTGCAAATTATTACGATTATACGGGACGCGAACCGGATTCGCTTAAGGCGCAGTTCAGCGAACTTGGCAAAGATCTTTTAGTGGTGATTTCCCCAATTGACTCGGTTTCTTCGGTAAGTGTGCAAACATTCAGCAAGAAGCCGGCGGGGGTGGATTTTGCCGCCAATCTATCGGGCAAGGTCTCCAATGCGGTGGAAGATTATCGCATAAGGTCTTATAATATAGACGGACTCGACGAAATAATGTCTAACGTAAAAGCCGACATCAAAGTACAGGAATTCACAATCGGCGAAGATGCCAGGGAAACCATTTCGGAATCCGGCATTTATATGATTATCTCGATGATTCTCGGCATGCTGATTTATATTTTCGTTGCAATGTTCAGTGGAATGGTAATGAGCTCTGTAATAGAAGAAAAGAGCTCCCGAGTGGTAGAGGTGCTGATATCCAGCGTAAAAAGCATCGATTTGATGTTCGGTAAGATTATAGGCGTTGCCCTTGTTGCCCTCACACAGTTCGCTCTTTGGATACTGCTTACAGCAGTAATCTTAGGCGTAGGCGGTGCGGCTTTCGGACCCAAACTGCTCGAAAGCGCTCAGGGAGCGGCAGGACAGGAGCAGATTATGGAGATGGCAAGTTCCACAGCGGGATTCGATATGGAAAAAATGGTATCCTCCATGGATGATAGCAGTGAATTGAAAACCATACTCGTAACATTGGGCAATATCCCATGGGGCCAGCTCATCATCTCTTTCTTCATCTACTTTATTTTAGGCTACCTTCTTTATGCTTCGCTCTTTGCTGCTGTAGGCTCTGCGGTCGAAAACGAGGCTGATGCCGGTCAACTGCAGATTCCGATTACAATACCCCTGCTTATAGGCTTCTTTATAGCCCTTATGGCTATGAGGAATCCTTACAGCCAAGTGGTTTGGTGGGGCAGCATGATACCTTTCACTTCGCCTATAGTAATGCTCGCACGCATTCCTTACGGGGTTCCGGTCTGGGAACTCATACTCTCGATAGCTTTGCTGCTGATTACTTTCATTGTGCTTGCATGGGCTTCCGCCAAAATTTACAGGGCAGGTATTCTCATATTCGGCAAGAAAAGCACATGGGCTGATCTTTGGAAATGGTTAAAGCAAAAGTAACAGTTTTTTTAACGGCGCTTGCTCTCGTCTGCGCTTGTTCTACCACTCCCAAAGGCTATTCTTGGGAGCAATTCGAGATGGACGGTCACCGCACCGGTGTAAGCATTCCGGCGGCAGACAATATAGCTGAAGCCCTCGGCGTAGTGTCGGAAGGGGTTTATACCGCCCCCAACGGCCGTGTTTTCAAAGGCGGATGCACCCCTGAGGTGGCGGCTCTTTTAATTGATGTACAGCCGGAGATGGCAGCCCTGAAAGAGGTGGTGGGCTATTCTGAAAACGGTCTTTTTTTCGCCAGACCCGAAAGCTCGCTGAGTAATTTCATAGTGGATAATTTAGCGGAGGACGTTGCCGAACTTACAGGCAAAAAGGTGGATGTTGCCATAATGAACTTCGGTGGCATACGCATTCATATCATCCCATCGGGGGACATATTGTTGGATAATATTCAGAGCATGCTCCCATTCAAAAACTACGGCACCTGGCTCTCGCTTGGAGGGCGCGAACTCAGGGCTGTTTTTGAGCAGATGGCCGCCACCCGTCCGCAGTGCATATCGGGAGCGAGGGTGGTGGTTGAAGACGGCCGCTTGAAGAGCGTAATGATAGACGGCAAGCCTTTGGATGACAATAAAATCTACGGTGTTGCCACAATCGACTTTTTAGTTGACGGAGGGGATGGATACAAGCTTGCCCGAGGAGCACGCGAAATGATTATTACCGATAAGAAAATCGGAGATATGATATTGGAGGATGTGCGTGCTCTAACCGCAGCAGGCAAAAGCGTCGATTACTTTACAGATGGGCGCTATATTGTAAGGGGCGAGGCGAAAGTTTCGAAAAAAACATCTTCGGAAGAGGATATGACCTTGAATTTCTCTGAAAAACCTTCCGGTAAAGAGCGTCTGCTTATAATGCATTGCAACGACACCCATTCTCATATGGACCCTGTGCCCACTACAAGCGGACTTCGCGGCGGGGTGATAGAGCGTGCGGCATTTGTGGACAGCATACGTGCCGAATATCCTGCCTCCAAGCTGCTGCTTCTGCATGCCGGTGACTTTAATCAGGGAACCTCATATTATACTCAACTCGGAGGCATCTTGGAGGCAAAACTTGCAAACGCTTTTGCCTATGACTGTATCGCTTTAGGCAATCACGAGTTGGATGACGGAATAGAAAGCTTAGCAGGGCGGCTTGCCATTATGAACAGCGCTATTGTATGTGCCAATTGCGAATTCCCCGATACTCTTCAGCAATATGTACAGCCATACGCCATTTTTAAGCGCGGGGGTATGAAGATAGGCATCATAGGCCTTGAATCCGATATAGCCACCATGGTTTCCGCTCCCATAGCCGAGCGCATAGCCCAATTGGATAATGTAGAGGTGGTAAACAAGTGGGCTGAGCATCTCAAGAAAGCAGAGCGTTGCAACATGCTTATTTTACTGAGTCATTTAGGCTATAAAGAAGATCAGGCTCTTATTCCTCAAGTAAGCGGTATAGACCTTGTCATAGGAGGTCACAGCCACACTTTTGTAGATGACTTTATTTTCATTCCGGATGCTGACGGAAAGAATGTTCCCATCATCACGGACGGCTGCTGGGGAATTAATATGGGGCTTGTAAAAGTCTATTAGAATTCGATTCCCTTATAAAAATCGAGAAGTTTGGCTTGGTACATCCATTCGTAACGGGCTTGGGCAAGGTCGCTTTCACTTTTGAGAGAGGCGTTCTTGCTCTCATTGAATTCGGTGATGGAAGCCTTTCCGCTTTCGTATTTGGCCTGCACCAAAGTGAATGATTCCTCCGCTGCTTTTGCTGCCTGTTTCGAGCTGTAATAGCGGCTTCTTGCCGCCACCGCATTGTGATAGGCCTGCTGTATCTCTTTATAAAGAGAGTTTTTGGCATATTGCAGCTTTAGAGCTTGTGAACTTTGTGCAAGCCGAGAGCTGCGTATGGAGTTTCGAGTTGCGAGTTTATCGAAGATGGGGATATTCAAAGAAAGCCCCACATACTGGCTGAAATTATTTTTTATCTGCTCGTCAAAAGTCCCCATATCCAAACCATCTGTCTTATAATAATTGGAGCCTAAGCCCGCAGATAGTGACAAGGATGGGTAGAGAGCGCTTTTCGCAATTTTAACTTGAGCATCGAAGCCCTCTAACTTTATCTGTTCAGATAGGATTTCCGGTCTTGTAGCGGCTGCATGAACGAAAATGCTGTCCGGATTTTCGAGCAGGCCTGTTTCGATTTGCATTGATGGCGGAACTACCTTAAAACCTTCGGGAGAGGGAAGTT
Organism: Rikenellaceae bacterium; assembly: GCA_012800665.1. Taxonomy (GTDB): domain Bacteria; phylum Bacteroidota; class Bacteroidia; order Bacteroidales; family UBA932; genus Cryptobacteroides. The sequence goes on along the minus strand of JAAZIW010000128.1, from coordinate 2,016 downwards.
CAAGCAATTGAGTGAGAGTAAGTGTCGCAAGTGAAAGATTGTTTTGAGCCTGAACAAGGGTGAATCGGTCTTGCTCCATGGTGGCCTTTTGCTGCAAAATCTCCACTTCTGATGCTTTGCCGTTGGAAAGCAGATGCATGAGACGTTCCAGCTGCAGTGAGTCAATGGCGATTTGCCTTTCGGCTACACCCAAAATCTCAATATTGTAAAGAATCTGCATATAGGCCTGAGCCACATTCATGGAAATGTCATTTTTGGCCCTGAGGAGCTCGGCGTTGGCGCTTTGGAGGTCGAGATTACGCAGACGTATGGTTTCGCTTGCACGGAAGCCCGAGAAAAGATTCACGCTGGTACCCAAACTGAAACCGGTGCTGGCGGTATTCTTGTTTACATAAGTGTTGTCTGCCGCAAGTCCGCGTCCGAAAGAAAAGTTCTGCGATGCGTTGCCGCTGAGGCCGGGAGCTCTGTCCCATTTGGCGGTTTCAAGTTCTATCGCCGCCTGCTCTGCCGCAAGTCCCTGCTGTTTTACGCTTATATTATGCTCAAGCGCATAAGAAATGCAGTCCTGCAGGCTCCACGCACCCGTATGCTCCTGAGCCGCCGCCGATATGCAGAAGGGCAGGCATATTGCAAGTAATATCTTTTTCATTAGTCGTTCGATTTCTTTTCGTTATAAATCTGATTGCCGCGAACTTTGTCGCCGCTCTCAAGACCGCTCTTTATTTCTATATTTATTCCATCCGAAATGCCTGTTTCGACCTTACGTTTTTCGTAGGTGCTGCTGTCGGCAAGAGACACATATACAAAAGAACTGTCTCCCTCAAAATGAATGGCGCTCTCGGGAACTGTGAGTACGTTTTCAGCCCTTTCAAGCACGATTTCGGCATTGGCGCTGTAGCCTGAGCGGATTTTTACATCAGGGGCCACCCTGACCGCCGCCTTGACCTGAAACTGATTGGCTCCGTTGACTTCGGTGGCTTTCGGGGAGATGTATTCCAGCACAGCATCGAAAGACAGGTTTTGAAGCGCTCCAATGGTTATTTTAGTAGGCATGCCCTCTCTGATGCGACCCACCTCGGTTTCGTCTATCTTTCCGTCGAATATGAGGTCGTTCATATTGGCAACGGTGGCTATGGTAGTGCCGTCATTGAAGGCGTTGCTGAGTATGACAGAGTTGCCCACTTTTATCGGGATGTCTAAAATAAGACCGCTTATGGTGGAGCGGATGAGGGTGGAAGAGGAGCTGACATTGCTCTTGGATACACCGTCTCTTACAAGTTCGAGGTTTTCTTGAGCTGATGCCCGTTCTTCTTTTGTTTGAGCAAGAGCCTGTGCGGACTGTTCGTATTCTTCGGCGCTCACAAGATTCTTCCCGAAAAGGTCCTGCAAACGGTCGAAATTTATCTGCGCCTGCTTAAGATTTATTTCAGCAAGTCTCAGGCGGCTTTGAGCGGCGCTGAGTGAACTCATCTCAGGAATGACCTTTACCTTTGCGATAAGTTCTCCCTCCTGCACCTGCTCGCCCGCTTCCTTATAGATGTGAGAGATAATACCGGATATTTGCGGCTTTATGTTCACCTCGTGGCGGGGCACTATCTTGCCGGTGATTACGGTAGACCTTTCCAGCGTTTTGCTTGCGGTGTAATGCGACTCATACTCGATTTCCTTTGGTCGCGATTTTCGATACAGGTACACGAATGTCCCTACAAAAATCAATGCTATAACAGCAAAAACAATGTACGTGAAATACTTTTTTTTCATATATATCTTATTTTATATTATTCTTCTCTCATGGCGTCCACAGGCTTGATTTTCATGGCTCTGAGCGCAGGCGCCAAGCCTGCCAATACTCCCAGGGCGGCAAGTCCCAAAACCGAGCCCACTGCTAACCAGAAGTCAATCTGGAAACGGGCTGTGAGTACTCCGTCTTTCGTGGCGGCCAGTTCTGCAAGTGATAGAATGCCTACAGCGGCAACCAATCCCAAAAGTCCGGCTGCTATGGTAAGTATTATGCTT
>JAAZIW010000127.1 GCA_012800665.1 Rikenellaceae bacterium | reverse complement strand
GTTGAAAAGAACCTTTGCAAACTCGAAGCTGATATTTACATTTTGATTCATAATCACATGGATGCCGAAACCGGTGCTTAAATGGAAGTTCTTTTCCATATCGGCATCATAGATGCTCAATTGGGTGTCAGTACCTTGATGTTGTAATAGCAGAGCCGCATAGCCGAGAGCATCACCGCCCCTGCCGTCTGCCGCAGCATTAACTCCTGCCGCTGTAATTGCATCTCCGAAATTGCTCCACTTTTTCTGCTCGTCAAGCTTGTAAGGCTGAACGACATAGCCGCCATCCAAGAAAGGATTCACCACCAATTGGAAATGCTGCTTTATGAAGTCGAACCTTACGAAGGGGATGCGGATTTCGGTATTGAACCAGGCATAGCCGTCAGCCATGATACGGTTGCTGGTGGTACCGCGAAGAGTGCAGGTGCTTCCAAGTCCTTCGCTGTTGATTTGCTTCATATTGATGCTGGGAATGGTCTGCAGCATGTAGAATGGCATATCGCCGGCGATATTTCCCTGATAGGCAAGGTGATATCCGAATACGATTCTCTCGTTTAGAGGATAAAACTGTTTGAAGTGGAAAGCGAGGTTAAGATAAGGCTTGGTGCCTTCAAAGAGAGCAGGGGCTCCGAAGAGATAGAGCTCCATATTGGTGCCGCGCTTCGGGTTGTTTTCGTGGTCGCGGGTATCATACACAATGCCTGCCTTTAAATCGAGATGCTTTCCGCCGTTAGCTTCATCTTCGGGGATGATGCCGAGATCTACATAAGTCTTGAAAAGAGAGGGGAGATTGTCGTCTACGCGGTCGTTGACGGTGCGTCCCACGTTAAAGTCATAATAGGTGATGCCGCCTGCCCAGCCCCATGGGCTTTTGTTGTCGCCGATTTTTCCTTGAAAGCCGGTCATGACGCGGAAGATGCTGCGCTGCATAAGATACCAGCCCATACCTGCATCGCCTTTGGCAAGCTCGGTGCCATCCATCATAATTGCCTTGTCGTACAGGCCGTTAAGCGCAGATGCGCCATTGAAGCCATAAAAACTATAGGTTTTGTTTTGGAAATAAGAGATTGCTCCGGCAAGCCTGAGCCCGGGGATGAGATTGGGACTGTCGAAAGAGGCGTGATATACCGAATTGCCCTTGGAATACCAAGAAGCCTCAAAATACATCTTATAAAGATAATTCGGGTAGATGGAGCCGTCTCCATAATAATAGATGTCGGTAAGAGCTCCGTAATGCCAACCTAAGTCGGTGGAATAACCTACAGCCGGAAGGGGACCGAAGTTGAAGCCGGTTTTGGCAGTCTCTTTTTCATGAGCGTTAAGCCCCACGGAAAGTGCGAGAGTGAGTAAAATGATTAAGCTTGGTTTTTTCATTTTATTGTTTTTAAATTCTTGTTTATTCAACTATTATGGCTTAAAGATACGAAATATTCGCATCTTTGAGCCATAATTAAACTCAAGTTGAATAATAAAGCTTTTCAGACTTTATTCTATGCGTTTTGTGGTAAGGACTCTCGCTTT
>JAAZIW010000126.1 GCA_012800665.1 Rikenellaceae bacterium | reverse complement strand
CGTAAGTAAGGAAATTTCGTCCACTATTCCCAGTTGCCCGCGTTGTTGTTGGGCGCTGTGATAGAGCCTACTTGAAGACCTTCGAAGCGGTTTTTGTCACGCTGTTCGGCATCGAGGTTTATACGCAGCTGATTATCCAAACCCCTAAGCAGGTATCTGTACGGCATACGAGCTTCGAAGAGAGGTACGGGAACTCCGGAAACCATTTTAACTACTGCTTCCATTTCTACAGGCCTGCCACCGGAGAAAGGAATTGTTCTGAGCGAATCGAGTACGAAATCCTCCCTGTCATGGAAGAGAGTGTCCCTTACAGGGACTTTGCTTTCGATAGAAAACACTAAATTGTGATCACCTGCCTTATACATTCTGAGCATCTCTTCAGGAGAAATTCTGCGATTTCTCTTTTTAATGGCTTCAGTGTGCGCTACAGCTACGGAGTCGTCCATACTGCCGACTTGGAGTACAACCGACATATCTCCTGTATTGTAGAAGTTGAGGAGGGAATCTACGTCGCCGGTGAACTTGCCGTTTACCGTTTTGTAGGCTACCTGAAGAGTACGAATGTCCTTAAGCCTTTGGATGGCAATGCCTTCACGATAATTCTTGTGTTTGTTGAATTTAACCGGCTTGTTGATGCTTCTGACTATTAGGACAGTCAGGATAACGCAGATAACTGCAAGCAGAATCTCGATGGTAATCTTTAGTGACTTCTTCATATTGTTTGGTTTTCTTTAAACTCAAATAAACATACAAAGTTAGAAAAATCCTTCTTGAAAAGCAATATTATTCTTAAATTTGCTAACTGAAAATTTTGAAATGTTGTTTGAAGAAAAAAGAATCTCCAAACTGCGGGAGATATTGAGCGATTATTCAAAGTTTGCCGTTGTGGTCCATTCACATCCCGACGGTGATGCGTTGGGCAGCGGTATTGCAATGACACATTATCTTTCCGGCAAAGGCAAAAGCGCAATTCTTATAATTCCCGACAGCGTGCCCGAAACCTTGGCATTCTTAACAGAGGGAGAGGCCTTTGTAGATGCAGCGAAGTTTCCTGCAAAGGCGACTGCCTGTTTGAAAGAGTGCGATGTTTTATTTGCGTTGGATATGAATGGCTTTCATCGTGCTGATAAACTTGAGCAGGTACTGACAGATTGTACTGCAAGGCATAAGGTGCTGATAGATCATCATCTTAATCCCGAGTTATCATCTTTTGATCTCGTTTTTTCAGAGATTCAAATATCTTCTGCCTGCGAATTGTTGTTTTGGTTATTGATGGAATTGGAAGGCAGCGCTGAGGCTCTTCCCGAAAAGACTCGTTACGGCCTTATGACAGGCATGACCACAGACACCAATAATTTCGCCAATTCCGTGTATCCCTCCACCTTTGAGATGGCCACCATGTTGTTGGCCGCCGGTGTGGACAGGGATGACATCATTGCGAATTTATATCAGGAATATAGAGAAAACCGCGTTCGTGCATTAGCTGCACTCCTGAAAGACAATCTTAAGATTCTGCCTTGTGGTGCGGCTTATATGGTGGCCACAAATGCTTTTCTGCAAGCTTATGAGCTGAATCAGGGGGAGACGGAAGGCTTGGTGAATATTCCATTGGAAATAAAGGAAGTGAAAATAAGTCTCTTTTTAAAACAGGAGAAAGACCACTTTCGTGTGAGCATACGTTCCAAACGTGGTTGGAGCGCAAATGTATTGGCAAAAAAATATTTCAACGGCGGCGGCCACGAACTTGCGGCCGGAGGCAAATTATATTATCCGCAGGATATTCCATTACCCGAAGACGTTTACAATTATATTCAGACTTCCGTGGCACAATTCCTGCAAAAAGACACCCAAAGATGAAAAAAACAATTATAGTTCTGCTGGCAGCGGCGGCGCTGGTTTCTTGCGCAAAGACGGATACGATTGGAAAGAGCACCCAAGCCAAGCTGTATTTGGACGAATATATGGCGAAATATCATCCGGAAGCGGTGAAAACATGTCTTGGCGTATATATTTTCCCGGATGAAGAAATTGCCGGCACCGGTATTCCCGTAGGGGATTCCCTTTTTATAAGGATGGATTACAGCGTCATGGATATCAAGGGGAATTATTCCGCCTCTACTTTGGAGATAGTGAACAGACAGCTGGAACTCTATCGCGACCGTTATTACTACGGCCCTCAAATAATATACAGGGGTGAAAACAATTTGGGAGTCGGTATAGAGGAAATGCTGCTCGGCTGCGGCACCGCCTACGGCCCGATGAAAGTGGGAGGCACACGCAAGGCGCTTATCCCCGGCTGGCTTTCGGGCGTAATCCGTTATGACAGTGAGGAGGAATATATAAAAAATGTTTCCGGAACCAACACTGTGTATATAATCAGCCTTAAAGATGCTTTCGGCGATGAAGAAGTATGGGAGAAAGATTCAGTGGCGCGTTATGTTGCGGCCAATTTCCCCGGAGCAGTGGAAGATGAAGAGATAAAAGGTATTTCCGGTACCGGAGGCTGGTATTATATCCGCACCAAAGCGCCTCTTAATGAGGATGAATTCACTTCCGACAGTGAAATCTATTGCAATTATACTCTCCGCCGCTTGGATGGCACCGTAATAGACAGCAATATAAAAGAGGTGGCGCAAGACAACGATTTCTATTCCTCATCCACCACCTATGAGCCCAAACTCATAAATTGGAAGGAGGACTATACTGAAATAACTATGACCAGCGGCGCCACAGATGTGGTGGATGGCTTTGCCAACGCCTTTCTTCACATGCGTGACCGCGAATCGGGGATAGTGATATTTTGGTCTTATCTTGGCTATTACGCCACCGGCAGCGGTAAATATATACCTCCTTACTGCCCGCTTCGTTTCGATATTGATATAGTAGAGAAGCCTTAGCCATGTCGGAGGCGGTTTCCGGAGCACCTCTTGAATTAGGCACCAAAAACATAGGAGCCCTGTT
>JAAZIW010000125.1 GCA_012800665.1 Rikenellaceae bacterium | reverse complement strand
TATTATTATAGATGGTGTCGTTAAAAAGAATAGGGTCTTGATTTACATTGCCCATCAGACTGCGCAAAGACTGGATTTTGAGGTCCTTAATGTTTTGCCCGTCTATGGAGATGGCCCCGGAAGTGACATCATAGAAGCGCGGGAGCAAATCTACAAGGGTGGATTTACCGCCGCCGGAGGCCCCCACAATAGCAATTTTCTGCCCTTTGTTTATATGTATGTTGATGTCGTGGAGAATCTGAGCGCTGCCGTCATAGGAAAAGTTAACATTGCTGAAGTTGATGTCCTTTTCAAAACTCTTTATCTCTTTTGCATAAGGAGCTTCCTTTATTGAATTGCCCGCCATGAGGATTCGGTCTATGCGCTCCATGCTGGCAAGGCCTTTGGGAATGTTGTAGGCCGCTTTTGCGAGGTCTTTTATAGGTTGAATAACGCTATAGAGGATGACCATATAAAAGATGAAGGTGGGAGCGTCGATGAAGGATTTGTCCATGATGATGAGGGCGCCGCCGAAGCAAAGCACTATGCATATCATCACTGTCCCCAAGAATTCGCTTACGGGATGGGCAAGCGCCTGACGGGTGGCCACATGAGCGTTTTTCCGGCGCATGGCGTTGGTTACATTGGAAAAGCGCTTGCTCATCTTCTTTTCAGCCAAAAACGCCTTTATTATTCGAAGCCCGCCCAAAGTTTCCTCTACCTGGCTCATAGTGTCGCTCCAAAGCATTTGAGCCTCAGTGGAACGCCTCCGAAGGTTTCTTCCGATTACTCCCATAAGCCACATCATAAGGGGAGCGAACACTAATACGAAGAGTGTCAGCTTCCATGAAATGTACACCATGGTGCCTATGTAGAAGAATATCAGGATGGGGTTTTTTATGAGCATGTCGATGCTGCCGGCGATGGAGTTTTCCACCTCGCTCACATCTCCGCTCATGCGCGCTATTATATCTCCCTTGCGCTCTTCGCTGAAAAAGCCCAAAGGCAGATTCAGAATCTTGTTATATATCTGCATGCGCATATCGCGCACGATGCCGGTGCGGAGAGGCACCATCACTGCTGTGGAGCCGAAATAGCAGCCGGTTTTGAGGGCGGTCATAATTATCATGAAGCCTGCCAGCGCCAGCAGAGTTACAATGGCGCCGTGCTCTATCATATACCTGCTTACGTACCAGTAGGCATTGTTGATTAATTTTTCTTTGAAGCCCATTGCAGCATCCCAAGGAATAAAGGTATATACCTTTTTATTCAGCTGGAACAGAATGTTTAGGATGGGAATTATGAGGGTGAAGGAAAATATATTGAAAACCGCCGAGAGAACATTCATAAGAACCGAGCCCCACACATTTTTGTTGTAGGGTTTGACATAACGCCTCATCATGCTTATGAAGTCCTTCATAATAACTTATTTTATAATCGGGCAAAGATAATAATTATAATTCATAAAAAGCGGATGCCTGCGTGCGGGGAAGAGCCTCCAAGCGTACCCCTGTGCCCTCTACGGCCTTCGATACGGTTTGCAACGCGAGTTCCGGAGTGTTGTTTTGGGCGCTCAAGTGGCAGAGGAATATGTTCCTAAGTCCTTCGTGCATGAAATCCCTTATGGCATCTGCACATTCGTCATTGGAAAGATGGCCGCAACCTCCGCAGATTCTGTCTTGCAATGGTCTGGGATAGGGGCCTCGGCGTAGCATGCCAAGGTCATAATTGGATTCCACAACAACGGTAGAGGCCTCTTTTGCATAATTGATGGCTTCGTCTGTCATGCTGCCGATGTCGGTCATGATAACGAATTTATAGCCGTCTATTTCAATGGCATAGCCCAAGGTTTGTGTGGCATCGTGGGGAACCACGAAAGGAGTGGCGAATATGCTGCCCTCCACTATTTCCGCAGGACCGCTTTCGGGGAGTAATTCTACTACAGGCTTAAGGTGAGGACTTATCATCCAATTCTTCGAAAGAGACGCATAAAGTTCGCGGGTCATCCAAATGGGCTTTACCAAACGCTTGCAATATGAGCCTAAACTGCGGATATGGTCGAAATGGTCGTGGGTTATGAGTACCGCATGAATTTTATCGAAACCGAGGCCGATTCTTGCGAGCTGCGCTTTCAATCTGCGTATGCCAATTCCGGCATCTATGAGTATTCCTCCTTTACCGTTTCCCAAATAATAGCAGTTCCCCGAACTGCCGCTGGAAAAACTTTGAAATCTTATACCTTTAGCGTTCATCTTCACAATATTTAGATATGACACCATAGGCCTCGGCCACTCCCAACTCGCCTGCGCGGGAGAGGTCTATACAGCCCTTCTCTTTGTCTTTAAGGTAAATGAGCACAAGGCCGCGGTTATAATATGCATCGCCCATATAGGGATAAAGACGTATGGCGTGATTATAATTTTCCAAGGCTCCAACCATTTGGCTGCTGAGGCAATAGAGATTGCCGAGGTTGAAGTATAAATAGGGGATGTCGGGCAGAATCGCCACGGCATCGCGCATATCCTGTATGGCTTCGGAATAGTCGTAGATGCGATCCACCCTGTCGTTCAGACGGGCTCTGGTGGTGCCTTTGTCATCCAGCATAAGGGTTTGAACATTGCTTTCGATGCTGGCGATAAAGTCAATCATTTCTGCCCTTAAAACGCCCCTGTTCATAAGATAGAAGGCTTTGTAGAAGCGCTTATAGTTATCGGCATCTTCATTGCTGCCGGAGAGCTGTACGGCCTTGTCAAAATGGTCCAAAGCGCTGCTGTATTGCTTGTTCTGCACATCATAAATGCCTTTGATGAAGAATATTTCCGATGCGCTCAGATTTGTGGCGCTT
>JAAZIW010000124.1 GCA_012800665.1 Rikenellaceae bacterium | reverse complement strand
GTCCTCTTTACCATAGGCGTCAAGCTTCAGGGCGAAAAAGCCAAAGACTATGTCCCCGCATTCATCGCCCTCTTTGTAATTTCATTGACAGTGCGCATGATAAGTGCGGAATTCACCCTCAACCGCTATCTCGAATGGGCTTTCTGGGCCCTTCTAATCGGCCTTCTCATCTCCAATACCGTAGGCATTCCCAAATGGCTCAAGCCCGCCATCCGCACCGAGTTTTATATTAAAACCGGACTTGTAATCATGGGCTTCAGCGTGCTTTTCAGCAATATCGCCAAATTCGGCCTTTACGGAATCGCCATCGCTTGGGTGGTTACTCCAATTGTAATTATCTGCATGTATTGGTTTGGAACCAAAGTATTGAAGATGCAGGACAAGAGCCTCGTGATTACCCTGTCTTCGGCCACTGCGGTTTGCGGAACTTCGGCCGCCATAGCCACGGGGGCTGCATCCGGCTGCAATAAAAAAGACCTCTCCATCGTGATTTCCATCTCCATCATCTTTACCATTCTGATGATGGTATTAGAGCCCGTCATTCTTAAGGCATTGGAAGTACCCGAAATTATGGCAGGCTCGCTTATAGGAGGCACGATAGATTCCACCGGCGCTGTGGCTGTTGCCGGAAGCACCTTCGGAAGCGGCAGCGTGGCCGAAAAGTCTGCTGTGCTGGTGAAGATGATTCAAAATATCCTTATCGGCTTTGTGGCCTTCTTCGTCGCCATCTTCTTTGCTACCAACGTGAATAAGCAGGAGGGTGAAAAAGTGGGCCCCGGTGAAATCTGGCGCCGCTTCCCCAAATTCATAATCGGCTTCTTCGCAGCATCTTTGGCGGCATCTTTCATAGTCCAACCGCTTGCTGGTCCGGAAGGCATAGGCGCAATAAACAAAGTGCTTGACCAATACAAGAACTGGTGCTTTGTGCTCGCTTTCACCAGCATCGGGCTCGATACCAATTTCAAGGAGCTGATTAAGCGGCTGCAGGGAGGAAAAGTCGTATGGCTTTATGCGATAGGTCAAACCTTCAATATCATCCTTACCTGGGCTATGGTATGGTTTGTTCTTTCGGGAAGATTCTTCCCCATCCCTGTACTTGACTAATAAAGCTAAAAAACTATTCCGCGTGATAACCGCAGTGTTTTGCATTGCGGTTATTATCGCTTGCATTTACATCATGGTGAAGGGAATAGGTCTTTCCGACGACCTTGACTTCGGCGCCGGAGCTTATTATTATGCCGACATCCCTGAATTTTACGAAACCTTCGGGGTAATGGATGCCTTCAAGCCGACCCTTCCGTATATTGTTTATGTGTTGATTTTCCTCGCCTGGGGAGTGCTGATGTATCTCCTTTGGAAATGGGTGGACAAGAGGTAGGGGAGATTATTGTTCAATATATTTCAGCCAGCGTTCAAGCGCGGCATCAAAATCGACCCTTTGTTCTTCAAGTATATCCTCTTCGGTTTCGAATCTGCTGCCGAAACCCCAACCATGTCCGCCTTTGGTGTAGATGTGCAATTCTCCCGGGACAGAGTTGCGCAGAAGAGCCTGGTAATACATGATGGAATTGTTGGGGTCGACTACTTTATCATCCTGACTTAATGCGATAAATGCCGGAGGAGTAGACGGCGAGACTCTTTTTTCCAAAGAATAATGGTCAATCAGTTCCTGACTCGGATTAGCTCCGATAAGATTTTTTTTCGTTCCTCCGTGTGATATTTCTGTAAAAGAGATGACGGGATAAATCAGAATGCTGAAATCAGGTCTGGTATCGGCATCAACAAATAGAGTGGAGGCGGAAGCGGCAAGGTGGCCGCCGGCTGAAAAACCTGCAACTCCAATCTGTCTAACCCCCCAGGACTTTGCATTTGCCCTGCAATAGCGAATCGCATTTTGAACATCCGTAAGAGGGACTTTGTGATGCCCATTCGGCAGTCTGTACACTACAACGCAGGCTGCGATGCCTCTTTCAAGAGCCCATGCGGCCATTTTGGCCCCTTCGTGATAAGACCACACGTTTCGATATCCCCCTCCCGGACAAATCACAATCATTTGACCGTTGCATTTTTTCGGAAGGTATATGTTGATAAAAGGGTCGGTGACAGATTTATAAACGTGCTCATGAATTTCCCCCATAGGTTCAGTTATCATATTGCTTTCGCCGGGGCCGAGCGCAATACCGGTTTTACCTGTCTGTCCGTCCGGATACAGTTTCAAGGTCATTGTCGGCTTGGGAAGACTATAGCCTATAACACAAATAAGTATTGTGGTTGCCAGGGTTAGGATTCGTCTGATTTTCATAATTTGGTCTTTCGGAATTATAATTTTATAAATATAGTAAAAAACAGTTCGTATTTTACCAAAAGATGCAACGAAAAAACCAATCTTCCGAGAAGGTTGATGTACCTGCTTTGGAAAGGGTGGATAAACGCTGATTTTTAGTATATTTGTGTGTTATGGCAGAAGGAAGCGTACGAGTGCGATGCTCTCGCTGCGGAGGCGAGGAGGAAATGCCCGCCTATAGCATTATAAACACTAAAGAAAACCCCGAACTCAAACAGCAGTTATTGGAGGGCAAGCTCTTCATTTGGAACTGTTCCCGCTGCGGTACGGACAATTTGGTCAAATACCCGCTTTTATATCACGACCCTGAGCAAAAGCTGCTTTTGTGGCTGTCTGACGGCATTCCCGAAGTAGAGGCCAAGATGATGGAAACTATTGCGGAGGAAGAGGGCCTGCAAGATTATACGGCCCGCATTGTAGATACGCCCGGGGAGATGATGGAAAAGATAAAGATTTACGATGCCGGCCTGGAAGATATCCCTATGGAAATCTGTAAATATGTTATAACCCAGGAGCTTGGCAAAGAGGTGGATTTTAAGTTTTTCCGGATGGAAGGGGCCGACCATCGCATTTTGCTCACCTATCCCGAAAACAATGAAATGCAGGTTTTGGGCACTAACTTCAGCGTTTATGAAGATGCCGCCGGAATAGTACGGCGCAATACGGACCTTTCGGTCGAGGGTCTTGTACGGGTAGACAGCAAATGGCTCTCGCAACATATTCGATAAATTATTAATTTTCAATATTATGAAAGAAAGAATACACACTAAATTCAAAGAACTCTTCGGAGACGGAGGCAGAATTTTTGCTTCTGCCGGACGCATCAATCTGATTGGCGAACACACCGATTATAATGGCGGTTATGTGTTCCCCGGAGCCATAGACAAGGGCATAATGGCGGAAATCAAGCCCAACGGAAAAGAGAAGGTTCGCGCTTTTTCTATCGACTACAACGCCGAGTGCGTGTTCGGTCTGAATGAGGAAGACAAGCCGGAAGAACTGTGGGCTCGTTATATCTTCGGCGTTTGCCGCGAAACCATAAAGCGCGGCGGCACCGTTAAAGGCTTCGATTGTGTGTTTGCAGGAGATGTGCCCTTAGGGGCAGGACTATCTTCCTCGGCCGCTTTGGAAAGCTGCTTCGCTTTTGCCATCAATGAACTGTATCAGAACGGTATAGATAAGTTCGAATTGGCTAAGATAGGCCAAAGCACCGAGCACAATTACTGCGGAGTGAAGTGCGGAATAATGGACCAGTTTGCCAGCCTTTTCGGAAAAAAGGACCATCTTATTCTCCTCAACACCAAAAACTTGGAATACAAGTATTACCCATTCAATCCCGTCGGCTATAAATTGGTGCTTTTAGATTCCAAAGTAAAGCACGAGTTGGCTTCCAGCGCTTACAACAAGCGCCGCGCTTCCTGCGAAAATGCAGCCAAGGTCATCAGTAAAAATCATCCCGAAGTGGAGTTTTTGAGCGATGCCAAACGTATATGGCTTGAGGAGGTGAAAGGACAAATCCCTGCAGAAGATTTTTTGAGGGCTCAATATGTGATTGGCGAGATGCAAAGGGTTTTGGATGTATGCGATGCCCTTGAGCGCGGTGATTATGAAACCGTAGGAGAGATGATGTATCAAACGCATTTCGGCTTAAGCCATTTGTATGAGGTTAGCTGCGAGGAGCTGGATTTCCTCAACAAGCTTGCCCGCAAGATGGATGTATGCGGTTCTCGCGTAATGGGTGGCGGTTTCGGCGGCTGCACCATCAATCTTGTGAAAGATGAGCTTTACCAGCCGTTTATAGATGCTGCAAAGAAAGAATTTACAGCAAAATTCGGCCACGAGCCCATGGTATACGATGTTGTAGTTAGCGACGGAGCTCGCGAAATCAAATAAAAAACAGGATAATGATCGCTCACGCCTGCAAGGTAGCGTGGGCCGGAAAAAGTACGGCGGGGTTTTACTCCGCCGTAACTGTCTTTGACAGACAGCTGCGGCAACGCCATGATATACTCTCTCCCCACCAAGCCCTCCAAAATCGGGCATCCGTCTATCTTCTCCCATCTTCCCTGAAACTTTATGGTGCCGGGAACGGCATAGAGCTTCGCCATATCATGGCTTTCGGGAAAGGAGCGATTGCATAGCAAAGTATTGTTCTTCGGCCAAGCCTTTCTTCCGTTATCAGCCTGCAGTTCCTTGCTAACTTTAGGCTCCCCTATTCTATCAACCTTAAGCGCCCCTGTCTTGCCGGCTTGCGTCTCCTTTATATTACAAATTTGCAAATTAGCTGGACTCTCTACCTCTTCATTGAAGTCGCCTATCGCCATTATCTGGCCTACCCCTTCCGCCTTGAGCGAATCTACAAGAAATCGCAGCCTGTCCATGGCTGTTTGGCGTTTCCCTTGCGAGCTCTTGCCAAGCTTGGAAGGATGATGATTTACGAGAATGGCCAGCGGAGTATTGCTTGTTTTGCCTTCATTCATCATTGAGTTTTCGTTACGTTGTTCCAAAACCGCAAGCAGAATATCGCGAGTGGGTATTATATCCCCTGAGTTGTCGTAAAGATGGCAAGGTTTGGAAGAATGCAGGCGAAAGCGTGTGCGGCGGTAAAGAAGGGCGCAGTCTATGCCTCTGCTGTCCGGCGAATCGTAATGCACTATGGAATAATCCGCTTTGCGAAGGGGAGTTGTATAAATAAGGGCCTTTAACACATCTATACTGCCGATTTCAGCAAATCCCACAATATCCGGCAAGCCTCCGAAATAATCTCCCGAAAGAAGAATAATCTTAGCCACAGCGGCGCATTTGCTATAAAAACGCCTCTTGCTCCAATTATGCCCCTCAAACTCCCCCTCCCGGAAAAAATTCTCCACATTCCAAAACATCACCCTTAGGGCGTCCTCTTTTGCGGGCGCTATTGCAGATTCAGCTTGAGTGTTCTCCGGACAAAGACTATCAATATTCTCTGCAATGCCGGGCTTCGCGCGAGTAGTGACATTACTATCGATATGCTCTGTAAACGCCGTTTCCTGTCTGGTAGAGGACCTACAATCGGCTTGTCCGGCAGGCGCAGATCCCGTTTGGTCAAAGCAGCTCGAAGCGACGGCGCTAAAGGCAGTAATGGGCGAGACTGATAAACACCCAAAAAACAATATCAACACTAAACGAATCATGCCCCGAATATGCGGCGATTTTTATTTTATTCACTTCAAAAACAGAAAATTGTTTTTTTATCTGTAACTTTGTGCCCTTAAAAAAACAGAAATGAGCCTAAAATGTGGAATAGTGGGCCTGCCCAACGTTGGTAAATCCACTCTTTTCAATTGCATAAGTTCCGGTAAAGCACAAGCCGCCAACTTTCCTTTTTGTACCATTGAGCCCAATCTGGGCATCACTAATGTGCCCGACCGCAGATTGGATGCGCTAAGCGAAATCTGCAAGCCGGAGCGCACCATCCCCGCAACTGTGGAGATTGTGGATATCGCCGGCTTGGTAAAAGGGGCAAGCAAAGGAGAAGGTCTTGGAAATCAATTTCTTGCAAATATCCGCGAATGCGATGCTATTCTTCACGTGCTGCGTTGCTTCCAAGACGATAATGTGGTGCATGTGGATGGCTCGGTTGACCCTCTGCGCGACAAAGAGGTGGTGGATTTGGAGCTCCAAATTAAAGACTTGGAGACGGTTGAGCTTCGCATAAGCAAGGCCGAAAAGGTGGCCAAACTCGGCGACAAAGAGGCAAAAAAGACTTTCGAAATGCTGAAGCGTTATAAGGCCGCCCTTGAGCAAGGGCAAAATTGCCGCAGCGTGGCTCTCTTGAATGATGAGGAAGAGCATATCGCCAAGGGCTTGTTTCTGCTTACCAACAAGCCGGTTATGTATGTTTGCAATGTAGATGAGGCCTCCGCCTCCAAAGGAAACGCATATGTAGAGGCTCTGCGCAAGGCAGTTGCGGAAGAGAAGGCCGAGATTTTAGTGATTGCCGCCAAGACGGAGAGCGAGATTGCTGAAATTGAAGATTTTGAGGAGCGCAAGATGTTCCTGGAGGATTTAGGTCTTCAAGAATCCGGAGTTGTCCGCCTGATTCAAAAAGCCTACCGCCTGCTCGGTTTGCACACCTTCTTCACTGTCGGCTCTGATGAATGCCGAGCCTGGACTATCCGCATAGGCGATAAAGCCCCTAAAGCCGCAGGCACAATACACACCGACTTCGAAAGAGGCTTCATACGCGCAGAAGTGATAAAGTACGATGACTTTGTTACCCTTAAATCGGAAAGCGCCTGCCGTGCCGCCGGAAAACTCTCCACCGAAGGTAAAGACTACACAGTCCAAGACGGCGATATAATACACTTCCTCTTTAACGTTTAGTGCATAGTGCTGCGAAGGCGAACGCTTCAAAGTTCCAAGCCCGAAAAAGCAAGTTGTAGTTGATAAAGTACTCTCACAGCATTTACCCTTGAGCGCGTTGCAGTGCTCGATAACATTTAACATCCATAATAATTTACCTTTTTTGGTAAACTTTTTTTAGGACGAGACATCGAGCGTAAAATGTAACTCTCTGATTATCAGCGAAATCATGAAAGAACACCTGAAAATTTGGCTGACCTTGTTTGATGATCTGCCTCATTATCAACACTTTCCATTTTACGCTCGAATTGCGGATTGCAGGCGGGAAGGCCTTAGGGCAACTTTTCAGGCTGAAACACAGAGAAAAGGATGCGCGGACAGCAGTCAAGGCGCCTTTACGTTAAGCAGAGCTAGAGAGCTGACGAGAAAGCCAAGCGGCTTGTCTTGCAATCAGTAACTTATCCCAAGCCTTGGCGATTGCTCAATGCGAAGGGCTTTGAGGAGCGGCGGATAGTCGAGCGACCGGAGGGCTCCGCCTCGTGACGGCGTGTGTCTGACGACCGTTATGGAGCGAAGCGACATAAAAGGGAGGAGTTAGCCGTCAAGGAGTCCGCAGGAAGCGAGCAGCCGCGACGAAGCCGCCCTCTGTGTTGAGCAGGCGGCAGGGCAGTGTGGCTGATATGAAAAAGCGCCCCAAATAGGGACGCTTTTATTTCTTAAAAGAAAAGGCTTGTCTAGAAGAACTTGTCGCGATTGTCTTTTACGTCGTAAATCTCACTCATTACCGGAAGCACCATCTGAGTGCTGTACTGAGCCTTCTGACGGGCCTGAGCATCTGCATCCTCTTCCGTGAAGAAACTGCCCGTGCTGCGGGAATTCACGCGGACGATATAAGTTGACCTGCCGCCCGCAACGGGACCGCATACCTTACCGTCCTCTGCCGCAAAAGCAGCTCCCACAAGAGCGGGATCAAAATTAGCGGCAAGGGTGGAGAAGCTGAGGTCCGGCGCATTGACAACGCTGGTGCCGAGAGCGTCTGCCATCTCCTCAAGCGTGCTGAGTCCTTTTATCTTTTCGGCTATTTCCGCCTTTCGAACTTCAGCCAACTTATCGGAATAGAGCTTTTGGCGTATACTCTCTCCTACCTGTGAAAGAGGTGCGGGGCCTTCCTTGTGAACCGTCTTAACTGCAACAATAAAGAAATAATTATTGCTCACGGTGATAATGTCAGATGCTTTGCCGGACTTAGAGTCGAAAACCCAACGGGTAACTTCCTTGGCTTGGTCGATGGAGCCGTAAGAAGAGGTGCCTTCATTTACATTCAAACGATGCGAATAAACACCTAAAGAGTCAACGGCCGCCTTATAGCCCTCATAGCTTTTGCCTGCGATTGAAGCGAACCTGTTGGCCTGCGCGTAATAATCGCCGAAGGTCTCCTTGCTTGCAATGGATGCCCTTTCGAGAATAGCCACCTGCTTTTTGAGCACGGGAGCGGTCTTTTTGGAAACCATAACCACATGAGTGCCGTATTGTGTGTTGATTACCATAGGCTCGCCTACCTTAGCGGTTATCACACTCTCAAAGCCGGGAATCATATAGCTTTGCGTCATCCAGCCGATATTGCCCATTTCACCGTCAGCGGCGGAATTTTGGTCGATAGAATACTGAAGTGCCAGATTGGAGAAATTGCCTCCGCGCTTAATCACGCCTATAAGGCTGTCAGCCGTTTCTTTGGCGTTCAAATCCTGAAGAAGGATATGCTTTACATATACGGAGTCCGAAATATTGGCGGTATCCATCACGCGGACTGAGTAAAAAATATTGTCGTTGTCGGTATAGATAGGAGATGGGGCGCTTGTTTTGGCGCCGGCAACATAAGCATCCAAATCTTCATTGATGCTTTTCAGTTCCCCTGCCTTATACCAATAATTGCTTAACTGACGATCGGAATTGCGGGAAAGGAACGCCTTCATATTGGTGGTGGAAGCAAACTCGTCATAAACGGCGGTAAGTTTCTCATTAGCGGCCGCAATATCTTCTGCCGAGGGAGTCACTTCAAACACAACATATTCTATGTCCCTATTGGCCCTCTGCTCGAAGAAATTCTTATGACGTTTATAGTATTTCTTAACCTCAGAAGATGAAACATTGATTGTGGTATCCTCGACGAAAGGATAATCCACGCTGATGTAGTCTACGTCCGCAGTTGTATTATTGGCTGCCATCATGGCTGCCTTTTCGAGACTGTTCAGATAATAGGATTCTGTGAAGAGCGAGCCGTATTTGG
>JAAZIW010000015.1 GCA_012800665.1 Rikenellaceae bacterium | reverse complement strand
TGCCTGCGGCGAACTTCTTGAGATGGATAAAGCGGCTTTTGCCGAAATTAAGGCTCTTCGGGATTCGCTAGAGGACAATCTCGATAATTTCCGCTTCCGCGATGCCCTCAAGGATGCTATGGGCATAGCCAGGGTAGGGAATAAATATATAAGCGATGCGGAGCCTTGGAAAACCTCCAAAAGCGATATGGAGCGCACCGGCACAATACTCAATGTTTGCCTGCAGATTTGCGCCGACCTTGCAATAGCGTTCGAGCCTTTCACTCCCGATGCAGCGGAGCGCCTGCGCAAGATGCTGCGCGCAGGCATTTTTACAGGAAAGGACTATCGCAAAGGCGAGGAGGAATGTGAAACCTCCATTAAAGGCAGTGAGGAGCTTGTGCTTGAATGGGATATGCTCGGCGGGGAAAAAATCTTACCGGAGGCTTGGCAGACAGCTCCCGCTGAACTGCTTTTCGAAAAGATAGAAGACAGCGCGATTGATGCTCAGTTGGATAGGCTTGCGAAAATCAGGGCCGAAAACGAAGCCACTGAAAAGGGTGCATAGACAAAGCCGCTGAAAAGCTATGACGCCACCTCGCAAAGGAATTTGATGCGCACGAGCCGAATTTCTAATTCCTCACAATTGCCGGAAAGAGCATCTATGGCATCGGAAAGACTGTCCGAAGCAGCCTCGTTGCGGAAATAATCGTAAATTTCCTCTTCTATTTCTTCATCGATATTATCTTTTATGAAATAGTCGAGATTGAGTTTGGTGCCGGTGGAAACTATGGTTTCTATCTCTCTCATAAGCTCATCCATATCTATTCCAAGCATAGCGGCAATATCGTCCAAATCCATGCGGCGGTCTATGCTTTGAATAATGGAAATCTTATCGGCGCTTTTATGGGGTGCCGATTTCACCACAAAATCGTCCGGACGCGAAATCTCGTTTTCTTCTACATACTTTTTTATGAGCTCTAAGAACTCTTTGCCGAATTTACGGGCCTTCCCTTCCCCTACTCCCTGACACTTCTGAAGTTCCTCGTAAGTTATCGGATATAATATTGTCATATCGGAGAGGGCGGGGTCACCGAAGATAATCCACGGCTGGAGCCCGAGCTTGTGCGACATTGCCTTGCGGAGGTCTTTCAGCATTGACAGAAGGACGGTATCGCCTCCTCCGGAGCCGCTTACGGCCGCCCTTTCAGTAGCAACATCATCGTCATCATCATCGTCCGAGTCGCCGTCGGCAAATTCGGCATCTCTAACGAGTTCTATTCCCCAGGGTTTCTTGAAAAACTCCTCGCCTTTTTCGGTAATGTAGATGAGGCCGTAGCTTTCTATTTCTTTGCCGAGCAAATGGCCGATAAGCCCCTGATGCATTACGGCCAGCCAATGTTTTATGTCCTTGTCCTTCCCTTTGCCGAAGAATGGAGATTCGTCGTGTTTGTAACTCTTGATAAGCGCGTTGACCTGGCCTGCTAAAATACCGGCAAGGTGTTCCATCTTGAAGTGTTCGGGAAGACTCTTGATGAGTTCCATTATCAGCAAGAGGTCTTTTTCTCCCGCGAATTTCGGCTTGGGATACAGACAGTTGTCGCAACTGCCGCAACTGGGCCGGGGATAATCTTCACCGAAGTAACCGAGAAGGAGTTTACGGCGGCATTGACCGCTTTCGGCATAAGCCACAACCTCATTCAGGAGTTGCTTGCCTATTTCCTGCTCGCTTATAGGCTTGCCCTGCATGAACTTTTCCAGCTTCTGAATATCCTTATATCTGTAGTAAGCTATGCACAGGCCTTCTTTGCCATCACGTCCGGCGCGTCCCGTTTCTTGATAATAACTCTCGATGCTCTTGGGAATGTCGTAATGGATTACAAAGCGCACATCGGGTTTGTCTATACCCATGCCGAAGGCGATTGTGGCCACAATCACATCGATTTCTTCCATCAAGAACTTATCTTGATTCTCGGTCCTTATCTTCGCATCCAGCCCCGCATGGTAAGGAAGGGCCTTTATGCCGTTGATGCACAGAAAACTCGCCATCTCTTCCACCTTTTTGCGGCTGAGGCAATAGATAATGCCTGATTTGCCGCTATTGGAGTGGATGAATTTAACGATGTCTTTGTCGGCTTCCACCTTTGGACGAAGTTCGTAATACAGATTCGGTCGATTGAAAGAAGATTTAAAGACTTTGGCATTAGGGATGCCGAGATTCTTGAGAATATCGTTCTGTACTTTTGGGGTGGCGGTGGCGGTCAGAGCTATTATGGGCGCACGGCCTATAGTTTCCACAAGATTGCGGATATGGCGATACTCCGGACGGAAGTCGTGCCCCCATTCGGAGATGCAGTGGGCCTCATCAACCGCATAAAAAGATATTTTAATCTCGCGCAGCAGAGCCACGTTTTCTGCTTTGGTGAGGGACTCGGGGGCCACATACAGAATTTTTGTGCGTCCTGAGAGCAGGTCCGAGCGGACTTCCTCTATCTGAGCCTTATTCAGACTCGAATTCAGGAAATGCGCTATACTCTCATTTTCGCTCACGAAGCCCCGGAGGACATCCACCTGGTTCTTCATGAGCGCGATGAGAGGAGAAATCACTATGGCCGTACCCTCAAGGATGAGGGCCGGAAGCTGATAACACAAAGACTTGCCCCCGCCGGTCGGCATAAGCACAAAGGCATCACCTCCGTTCAGGAGATGATTTATAATCTTTTCCTGATCGCCTTTGAACTTGTCGTACCCGAAAAATTCTTTGAGGGTCTTATGTGTTTCAGCTGAATAGTCCATTTAGTCTAATGAATGAATTGCCAAACCTGAGCGGAGCTTGGGCTCGAACCAGGTAGTCTTGGGAGGCATTATGTTGCCGCTGTCGGCTATGTTCATAAGCTGCTCCATGCTAACAGGATAGAGGGCGAAAGCAACTTGCATTTCACCGCTATCAACCCTGCGCTCAAGTTCTCCGAGCCCGCGGATACCGCCGACAAAATCTATTCGATTGTCAGTACGGAGGTCTTTGATGCCCAAAAGTTTATCGAGCACATGATTGCTTAGGATGGTTACATCCAACACCCCTATCGGGTCGTCATCGTCGTAACGGCCGGGCTTGGCTTGCAAGCTGTACCAACGACCGCTGAGATACATACCGAACTCGTGCAGTTTGGAGGGGCGGAAAATTTCGGTGCCGCGGTCTTCAAGTACGAAGTCGGTCTTGAGAGCCTGCTTGAATTCTTCGGGGCTTAGGCCGTTGAGGTCTTTTACCACGCGGTTGTAATCGAAAATCTTGAGCTGGCTGGCGGGGAAACACACTGTCATAAAGAAGTTGTACTCCTCGTTACCGGTGTGATGCGGATTCTTTGTGCGTTTTTCCGCTCCCACAAGGGCAGCAGCCGCTGTGCGGTGATGGCCATCCGCCACATAGAAGGCATCCACCTCATTGGTGAAAATCCAAGTTATGCGTTCGATGGTCTCCTGCTCGGTAATAGGCCAGAAACGATGCCGGAATTTATTTTCGTCCACAAAGTCGTATTCCGGCTTGCCGGAAGATGCCTTGGCTACTATGTCGTTGAGATCGGAATTGTCTTTATAGGCAAAAAATACGGGCTCTATATTGGCATTCTGGATGCGCACATGAATCATGCGGTCTTTCTCTTTGTCTTTGCGGGTAAGCTCGTGCTTTTTGATTTTGCCTGAGGCGTAATCATCAGTATGGGCACATAAAACAAGACCGTATTGGGTGCGGCTTTCCATGCTTTGCGCATATACGTAATAACATTCCTTGGAATCGCGCTTAAGCCATCCCTTGGTCTGCCATTCCTTGAAATTCTTTACGGCCTGCTCATACACGCGCTCGTCGTGTTCGTCGAGCATGGGGCAGAAGTCGATTTCGGGTTTGGTTATATGCAGAAGACTCTTTTCTCCTGCCATGGCCTTTGCCTCTTCCGAATTAAGTACATCATACGGAGGCGCCGCCACCTCTGTTATAATGTCTTTGGGAGGACGTATGGCCGCAAAAGGTTTTACTCTTACCATTTGTTCACCTGAAATTTATTGTTACCTGTTGCAAAAAAGTCGGCTATTTGCCTTGCGGCGGCCAAGCCTGCATTGATATTGGCTTCTGCGGTTTGAGCGCCCATTTTCTTGGGAGTTGCGAAAACGCGATTGCCGAATTTTTCTTTGAGAAGTTCGTAATTGTCCGGAGCAATATCTGTAGCATATTTGAGGTCTTGACGCTCCTCAAAAGCCTTTGCAAGGCCTTCTTCATCAATCACTTCCTTACGTGCCGCATTTATTATGCAGGCGCCCTTGGGCATGCCCATAAGAAGTTCGTAACCTATGCTTTTTATGGTTTCCGGCTTAGCGGGCATGTGAAGAGCCACGAAGTCGCAATTCTTATATAATTCTTCTGTGCTGCTGACGGGCTCTCCGCCTAAGGCTCTTACTTTTTCGGGGGTGTAATGAGGGTCTGCAAACACCTGCATTCCAAGACCCTTGGCTTTTTCGCATACGAGCCTGCCTATATTGCCAAAGCCGTGTATGCCAAGTTTTTTACCCATCACTTCAGTACCGGTGCTTGGGTTGAACTGATTGCGGGACATGAAAATCATCATGGCTATGACAAGTTCTGCCACAGCGTTGGAGTTTTGTCCCGGAGTGTTCATTACCACAACTTTGCGTTCGGAAGCAGCTTGAAGGTCTACATTGTCGACTCCTGCGCCTGCGCGCACCACAATCTTTAGATTGTGAGCTGCTTCCAGCAGCTCTGTGTCGACTTTGTCGCTGCGGATAATGAGGGCATCGTAGGGAGCCACCGCCTTTATGAAATCAGCCTGCTCGGCATATTTCTCAAGCGTATCTACCTGATGACCGGCATCAGTCAGGATTTTTTTGATTCCTTCTACTGCCACGGCAGCAAAAGGCTTTTGTGTTGCTATGAGAACCTTCATGTCTTATTTCTTTAAGTTTTCAAAATCCTGCATGGCTTTTACAAGAGCCTCTACATCCTCTTGAGAGCATGCGTTATACAGGGATGCGCGGAAACCGCCTACACTGCGATGCCCCTTGATTCCTATTATGCGGCGCTCTTTGGCGAATGCCATGAATTCATCTGCAAGCTCTTCCTTGCCTTCCGCCATTATAAAGCAAACATTCATGATGGAACGGTCTTCTTTAGCGGCAGTTCCGCGGAAAAGACTGTTGCGGTCGATTTCTTTATACAGAGTTTCCGCCTTCTTTAAATTTATCTTATGCATGGCTTCCACTCCGCCTATACTCTTAACCCACTTGAGAGTTTCGTTCATCACATAAATGCTGAATACGGGAGGAGTATTGAACATGGACCCCTTGTCGATATGGGTGCGGTAATCCAGCATGGTGGGGATATAGCGGCTTACCTTTCCAAGACTATCTTTCTTCACTATTACGAATGCCACACCGGCGGGACCTGCATTCTTTTGGGCTCCGCCGTAAATGAGCTCGTACTTGCTGACATCTACCGGACGGCTGAGTATGTCTGAGGACATATCGGCAATCAGGTGTACCGGAGAATCCATATCTTCCTTGATTTCCGTGCCGTAGATTGTATTGTTTGTAGTTATGTGCAGATAATCCACATCCTTGGGAATCTCAAAGCCCTTGGGTATGTAGGAATAGTTTTTATCGGCAGATGATGCGATAGCATAAGCCTCGCCTATGCCTTTGGCTTCTTTGAGGGCTTTCTTCGCCCATACGCCGGTCTCTAAATAAGCAGCCTTGCGCTCGAGATAATTCATTGCAACACAAAGGAATTGCAGGCTGGCTCCGCCTCCGAGGAAGAGCACTTCATAATCATCAGGAATATTGAGAAGTTCTTTCCAGAGAGCGCGGGTTTCATCCATTGTGGCATCCCATTCCTTGCTTCGATGGGAGATGGAGAGAAGGGATACGCCTGTTCCCTTAAAATCCTTGATGGCCTCTATGGCTTTGTCGTACGCCACCTGCGGGAGCAGGCACGGGCCGGCATTAAAAACATGAACTTTATTCATTGCTTGAAATTAAATTAAGTGGTTATAAATTATAATTTTTTTGGTAAAATTTTCTAAAAACTATATGCTCTTATCTGAATTCTCTTTAAAGGTAACACTTTTTTTTAATTTTTTAACAATTTTATCGTGTAAACTTAAAGGGATTTCCACTTCCATGCTGCAATGCTCCGAAAACTCGCGGTTTTTAGCGGTGAGACCCTGCGCCTTGATAAAAGACTCAACCATCGGCATATTCTCGTAAGTAAACTCAATCTGCCTCCATACCGTAGCGGTCTTCTCAACCTTTTCCGCATTCGCAATGGCATCGGCCGCCGCACTTCTATATGCATTTATAAGACCGGGCACCCCAAGCAGTATCCCTCCGAAATAGCGCACTACAGCCACCAATATATTGCTCAGTCCCGCTGAATCTATCTGCCCGAGTATAGGACGGCCCGCAGTTCCCGAAGGCTCCCCGTCATCATTCGCCCTCCACTTTCCCTGAGCTTTCCCGAAAGTGAAAATGCGATAAGCATAACACACATGACGGGCCCCATGATGCTTGGCGGTCAATTCTTTAATAAGCGCTTTTACCTCCTCCTCGGAAGAGACAGGATAGGCATAGGCTATAAAGCGGCTACCCTTATCTTTAAACAGACCCTGGGACTCGTTGGAAATACTGACGAATTTATCTTTCACTTGATTTATCAAATTTAACAAAATTTCTTGTATATTCGCAATATGTTTTACAAGTATCGCGTAACTCTCGAGGGGATAAAAGGTTTCTATCGTTTATACGTGGTAAGCGGTTCCAACACCCTCTATCTGTTCCATAAGCAGCTTCGTTCCGACTTGGAATTTCCTCAGGACCAGCCTATTCTATTCAAGGCCTTGGATAAGGAAAACAATGTGGTGGCCCGATATGCCCTCATTGATGTGGGCTTTAAGGCTGTGGACGAAGTGAGCATAGAAGACACCATCAAGGCCGGCGTCACAAGCTTTGTTTACTTCTATGATGTTCAGTCCAAGAAGAGCGTGAATATCTGCTTTGAGGGGGTTACGGATGAAAAAGTTGCGCGACCCACCGTAAAAGAAAGCAAGGGTCCTCTGCCCATAGAATTCGAGAACGGCTATGTGGCCTTTGAAGACCTTCCGGAGGACAAAAAGAAGCTCCCGCTTAGTGATGAAGACTCCGAAGATGATGATTTGGACGATTTCGACCCGGAGGAGGAAGATGAAGAAGAGATAGTCTACGACGAAAAAGAATAAAAAAATCCCCGCCCTTTTTGATGTTCACATCATTTCCGGACGGGGATAATTTTTTATAATAAAATATTATTCTTCGACTTCTTCTTCGGGCTCAACAAAAGGAGATACTTTGCAAACCTGCACATCGAAGATAAGCGTTTGGTTGGGGCCTATTTCCTGAGGAGCGCGCTCGCCGTAACCGAGTTCAGCGGGAACAAAGAGTTTAATCTTGCCGCCTTCGCCCACGAGCTTCATGCCTTCCTGCCAACCCTTTACCACGCGGTCGAGGGTGAAGCGTACGGAATCGGCATCGGACTTAACCTCATCGAATACAGTGCCGTCGAGAAGAGTACCCGTGTAACGTACCCATACGGTGTCCTTATCGGATGTGGCCTGGAGTTCACTGCCCTGTTCCTCAATAATATATTGAAGACCGCTGTCGGTAGTTTGTACGCCCTCTTTAGTCTTATTCTTGGCAAGGAATTTTTCTCCCTTCTCCTTATTGACAAGAAGAGAATAATTGCGGCGCATCTCTAAATAATCGTTGAAAAGACGATTCATCTCATTGGGATCTATCTTGAATTGCTCACCGAATTCATCATCGCGGAAATTTCCCTTGGCTTTCATAAAGTCGTTCATACCCTTCTTTATTTGGGCATAACTGAGGTCGCCAAAGTCGTAACCCTTGATAAATGAGCCGAAGTTCACGCCCACGAGGTAGGCAACTGAATCCCTTAAGCTCTTGGAAGCCACAAAGTCCTTTGCGGTCTTAGGAACTTCGACTACTTCTTCTGTAGTTGTGCCCTCTGCCTCCGGAGCCTCTGTCTGCCCTTTGGGCTGACAAGCCAAAACCGCGAGACCCAAAACGAGGGCTGCAAAAAATTTGATGTTTTTCATTGTTTTGTTTTTATTGATTTTTAAAAAGTTGCTATAATTCCCATGCAAGGGCGGATGCACCGAGTATAGCTGCATCGGATTCCTTGAGTTGGGAGAAAAGTATCTTTATCTTGCCTCTCCAAAGAGGAAGCAAGTTTTCGTTCATTGCCTTTAGCGTAGGTTCATACAGGAATTCTTTAGCCCTTGCCAAACCACCGAAAAGCACTATGGCTTCAGGGGCGGAGAATTGTACGAAGTCGGCAAGTTTTTCGCCGAGTATGCGTCCTGTATAATTGAAGATGCGCTTTGCCATCTTATCGCCCTCTTTGGCTGCCTGATATACATCTTTGGAACTTATATCCTGAATATCGCGCAGTGGTGTCTGCTCATCGGGATTCATTTCCAGCCATTCGCGGGCGGTACGTGCCACACCTACAGCGGAGCAATAGGCCTCAAGACAGCCGTACTTGCCGCAACCGCACAGACGCCCGTTATGACGCACAGCGCAATTGTGGCCCAGCTCGCCTGCAAAACCATCGAATCCGTATACCACATGCCCGTTAATCACTATGCCTGAACCAACGCCGGTGCCAAGAGTAATCATTATGAAATCTTTCATACCCTTGGCGGCGCCGTAGGTCATTTCGCCCATGGCCGCAGCGTTGGCATCATTGGTAAGGGCTACGGGTATGCCGCCGCACTCGAGCGAAAGCATATTGGCAAAATTCACACTGCTGTTGGCGGCCCAAGGAAGATTGGGAGCGAAAGCGATTTCACCCGTATAATAATTGCCGTTCGGTGCGCCTACGCCTATGCCGCGGATTTGACCATGCTTGCCGGCTTGAGCAATGAGCTTGATTACTCCCTGAGCCAGCTCTTTTACGATTACATTGGGATCGGTGCTGTTATTGGCCTTGATAACGCTTTGAACAAGCACCTGGCCCCTTGCATCCACCACGCCGAGCTTTGTGCTCTGGCCTCCTATATCTATACCTACTACATAGTCTTTTTTCATTCTCTCTTATGCTTTAGCTTTTTTAACCTTGCTGCCGGCCACTGCAAACCACAATATATATACCAGAGCTGCCACTACAACCCAATAACTGATTATATAGGAGCTTTTATCTGCAATAAAGTTTTGCAGGAGCGGAAGTATGCCGCCGCCTACCACCATCACCATGAATATACCGGAAGCCTGCGCAGTGCTTTTGCCCAAGCCCTCAACTGCCAGATTGAAGATGGAACCCCACATAACCGAAGTGCAAAGACCGCAAAGCACCAAAAGAAGCGCCGTGAGCGGAACCGTAACCATGCTGAAGCCGCTGCCCGTGAATGCCGGGAATTTGGTCTGAATTTCGGGCTTTACAAATATGGCGGCAATAACGAGGAGTATTGCAACAGTGGAAACAACAGTGAGTTGCACCTTGCTGGAAACCTTGCCGCTGATAACGCTGCTGATTAGACGTCCTATGAGCATCAGGAACCAATATGTTCCGGCAACAAAGCCTGCAATAGTTACCGCAGTGGCCGGATCAAGACCTGCACCCTTAACGGGGTCGGAAAGATAGAAATTAAGCGTACCGGGGATACCCACCTCAACGCCCACATAAAGGAAAATCGCAATGATTCCATAAACGAAATGGCTGTAGCGCATGGGACTCACGGCCTCGCCTTGTTCCTGAGTTTCGGGATCTTCTATGGGGATGAAAAGGAGGATTATAAAGGCGAGAGCAAAAATGCCCATGGCTATATAAAGCACCGGATAAACATCCTTGATGACGGTATCGGCCGTAAGGCTGCCAATCATCGCTCCGACGAGCATCGGAGTCAGTGTGGCCATCAAAGAATTGAATGAGCCGCCTATCTGCACATATTGGTTGCCCCTGTTTCCGCCGCCGCCGAGAAGGGTGAGCATGGGATTCACAACCGTGTTGAGGATGCAAACCGAGAAGCCGCTGATGAAGGCTCCGAGCAGATAGATGATGAAGTTGCTTGGGAAGGATGCAGCAATTCCGGAGAGAAGCTGAACGAACACTCCTATAAGACCGAGCGCAATACCCACCAAGGCCGTGCGCTTGTAGCCGTATCTCTTGATCATGTTACCCGCAGGTATGCCCATGAAGAGATAAGCCAGGAAGTTCATCATATTTCCCATCATGCCTAAGGCGTTGGAACCTGCTATCTGAGGCTGCATCTTCCAAATATTGCCTATCGGCGCGGCAAGGTTCGTCACGAAAGAAATCATGCCGAACAGAAATATCATGGTAATTATACCAACGATATTATTACTTTTTTTAACCATAAAGCTGTTATTAATTAAATTGATTCTATATTCTTTTCGTTAAGCAAGGCCTTGCCTTCGGGGGTGTAGGCGTAGTCTATGCGGTCGGCATAAGCCTTTTCCACCTTGCCGCGTACTATCTTTGCTGTGCTGTTTACAAGACCGTTCTGTTCGGTCCAGGGCTCCGGGCAGATAATAAGTGCTGCAGGAAGCCATTTTTCGGGGAAGGCGCCTTCATGCTTGCCGCCCTTGCGATAGGTGTCTGTTTCGGCCTGTATCTTTTCGAGCATGGCTATTTTTCCCTCACGCGTTTCCGGGCCCAAATCAGGATGCTCCTTTTTAAGCCAAGTGCGCAGCAACTCACGGTTGGGAACCAAAAGCGCAACGGTATAGGGCTTTTGATTATTGTGAATAATCACCTGATCGATGAATTTGCTTACGCTGGTAAGATTGTCCTCATAACCTTCGGGAGAATATTTATCGCCGTCCGCTGCAATGAGAAGGCTCTTGAAGCGGCCCGTCACATACAAATAGCGCCTGTTTTCGGGATAAAGATAACCGCGATCACCGGTATAGAGCCAGCCGTCAACAACTGTATTTGCGGTGGCCTCGGGGTTTTTCCAATAGCCTGCCATAACATTTTCGCCGCGGATTACTATTTCGCCTGTAACTCCGTCGGGAACCTCGTTGCGGTCTTCGTCGCAAATCTTTATGTCCATCGGCACCACTGTGCGGCCCGAGCTGCCGAAAATGGCGTGTCCCTCGGAATTGGCACAAATAATGGGAGTCGCCTCGCTGAGGCCATAGCCTTGAAATACGGGAACGCCTATGGCATTGTACCACTTTTGAAGTTCTATGTCCAAAAGGGCGCCGCCGCCGACAAACATACGCATATTGGGACCGAATGCTCCTTCGCGCACGGTCTTGAACATCTTTTTATCCAAGAAATTGACAATGGGCTTTTTCCAGAAATGCTTTATCCAGGGCTTGCCCGCGTTATGGTATTCGCGGTAATAACTCATTGCGAGTTTTACGCCCCAATTAAATAGCTTCTCCACTTTTTCGCCTTTCGCCTTTACTGCAGCCTCGATAGCTTTCTTGAAACTGCGTGAAAGGGCAGGCACACTGAGCATCACATAAGGCTTTGTGTCCTTGATGGCTCCCGGAATGTTGCGGAGAGTTGCCATCTGGGTTTTGCCTACAGGCACCGTGGCTATGCTTCCTCCGTAAAACATCATGGTATAGAAACCCGCCACGTGAGCGAAGCAATGGTCCAAAGGAAGGATTATAAGCATGGTCTTGCCCTCCGGAATGCCGATAACACTGCTGCCCTGTTCCACGTTTGCAGTATAATTGCGATGGGTGAGGAGAATACCCTTCGGGTCGGCGGTGGTGCCGGAAGTGTAGGAGATGTTTGCATAGTCATCCGGACCGATGGTTGCGATTCGCTTTTCCAATTCCCCGGAATTCTCCTTAAGGAATTTCACTCCCATCTTGCGGAGCTCGTCTATGCCCATTTCGCCATCCTGCAATTCTACTTTATCCAGCACAATTACCTTGCGAACCGCCTTGCATTGCTTGATTATCCGGCGGATTTTGGGAAGCTCGTTTTCCGATGCCACAATATACACCGAATCCGAATGGTTTATGCGGAACGAAAGATCCACGTCCGACTCTAATTTATAGGAAAGGGGCACATTCACTCCTCCTGCATAGAGGATACCCAGTTCTGACATCACCCAAAGATTGCGGGCTTCGGAAAGCAAAGACACCCTTTCTCCCTTTTGGAGACCGAGCGCCATAAAGCCGGCGGCCAGTATGCGGCCTTCATCTCGAGTTTGTTTGTATGTAGTTTCAGTCCAAACGCCGTCCACCTTCTCGCGAAGATAGGTTTTGTCGGCGTACTTTTTAGTATACTTCTCTACAAAATCTATTATTGTAGGTCTTTTTTTGTTTGCCATAATATTATAAATGGGATTTAAGACTAGGTTCTTTTTTGTTTGAAAACAGGCCGTAGAGCTGGGCATCTATCATTGACGTCACCTTTTCGAAATCTTCGGGACGATTGCCGAACTTCACCTTGTCAGCATCAACAATGAGCAGATTGCCCTTGTAGCCGCTTATCCAAGCCTCGTATTTTTCGTTCAGGTTGGTAAGATAGTCAATGCGTATGCTGCGCTCGTATTCCCTGCCCCTCTTTTGAATTTGAGAGATGAGATTAGGGATGGTGGAGCGAAGATAAATGAGAAGGTCGGGATGGTCCACAAGCGACATCATAAGAGAAAAGAGGTCGCTGTAGTTTTCAAAGTCCCTGGTGCTCATAAGGCCCATATCGTGCAGGTTGGGGGCAAAGATTTTAGCATCTTCGTAGATGGTGCGATCTTGAATAATCACATCTTTCGTCCTGGAGATGTCTACCACATCTTTAAAACGCTTATTGAGGAAATAGATTTGCAGATTGAAACTCCAGCGTTCCATATCCTCATAAAAATCTGCCAAATAGGGGTTGAAGTCTACTGATTCGAATTTCGGAATCCAACCGTAGTGGGCTGCAAGCATCTTTGTGAGCGTGGTTTTGCCGCTGCCGATATTTCCTGATATTGCAATATGCATAATTATTTAGGTTTTCAAATATTCGCCTTTTTATAAATTTGAAACTTACAAATATAAAGAAAATTATTTGAACAGCCCGAAGAGCTCTGCGTCTATCTTATCGGTTATAAGGGCGAAATCTTCGGGATTATTCTTGAAGTCTAAATTATCGGTTTCGATTATAAGGAGTTTACCCTTATAGGAACTTATCCACTCTTCGTAATGACGGTTCAGGCCGCTGAGATATTCAATGCTCATTCCCTGCTCGTAATCGCGTCCGCGTTTTTGTATATTGGACACCAAATGTTCTATGCCGCTGCGAAGGTATATGAGCAGCTCGGGAGGCTTTACCATGCTCATCATTATGCTGTAGAGTTGCATATAGGTCTGGTAGTCGCGCTCGCTGAGGTTGCCCATCTCGCGGTTGTTCTCCACGAAGATGTGTACGCCCTCCATCAGGGTTCTGTCTTGAATTATGGTTTCTTTGCTCTTGGAAATCGCCAGCAAATCCTTGAAACGCTGAGCCAGAAAGTAGGTTTCCAGATTATAGCTCCAGCGGGGAATATCTTTATAGTAATCTTCCAAATAAGGATTGAAAGTTACCGATTCATACTGGGGTGTCCAGCCATAATGTTTCGAGAGAAGTTCTGTAAGCGTGGTTTTGCCGCTGCCGATATTTCCTGCTACTCCTATATGCATATCTATTTTGTACTTCTATGTACTAAACTTACAAAATTAACATTTCTTTTGTAATTTTGCCAAGTTATTATGGACATTAGACTTTTTACCTGCAACCTTTTCTCCGA
>JAAZIW010000123.1 GCA_012800665.1 Rikenellaceae bacterium | reverse complement strand
TTGAAACGATTTTCGGTTCATTGGGCGATATTAAAGCTTCGAGTCATAGAATGACCTCGCTCCTGAGGGAATGCGAGCTTGGTGAAATCCCTAATGTGTTTAAAGAGTGGACCGGAATAGATATCACCCCGCAAGAAGAAGCGAAGTTGCGCAATAATATACACATTACCGAGGAGGATTATATGCAGGTTGCCGACTCTTACAATTTTCAAAGAGCAATTGTAGAAATCTACAATTCACATATGCAAATAGGCTTTGTCAGCGGTGATCATACCGCCGAAGATGTATTCCTTGCCGTGTACAATCCTCACGGCCAAAGACCTTCAGGCATAATAAAAAATGTAGAGTTCAATGAATATCTGTGCAAGGTTTCCGGCTTCAAAAAGCCCCTTTGGGAGCTTACTGACGAGATTTTTGTCCCATACGAGGAGGTTTTCCCGAATGCCTCTTGTACTGTAGGCGGCACGCGCAATGCTCCTTTCCTTACAGTGGTCTCAGGTGCCGATACTCTCCTTGTTCCCGGCTGGCAGAATGTAGTATATAAGCAAAGTTCGGGCAAGACCGACACCCTTTATACCCGCGTGCCTTCCGTTTATATGCGTCAGAACGGAATGTTTTATGTCGACCGTACTCTTGCCGATTTGATAAAATAAAGGCACAGCCCCGGTCCGGCAGCCTGCAAATCTTCAATCTGCCTATTTGTTTCCGGCTTTAGTTGCAGCCTGCAAATCTTCAATCTACCGCTTTTGCAAAGGTAAAATCTTCCGGTATTGCAAAGGCATAATTCCGTCCGCTGACAAATTGTCAATGGAATGCATTTTGACTCTTCTTAAAGGAAAAAAGGAGATCAAAATACATGGAAAATAAATATCAATTTTTAAGTAAATACGCCAAAGACCTCAAGGAGGCGGCTTCCCAAGGCAAATTGGACCCCGTGATAGGCCGTGACGAAGAAATCCGCAGAGTGCTTCAAATCCTCAGCCGCCGTACCAAGAACAATCCTATTTTAGTGGGAGAGCCCGGTGTCGGCAAAACGGCTATAGCAGAAGGACTTGCGCAAAAGATAATAAACGGCCAGGTGCCGGAGAATTTAAAGAGCAAACGTGTTTTCTCTTTAGATATGGGTGCGCTCATAGCGGGCGCAAAATACCAGGGAGAATTTGAGGAGAGGCTTAAGGGAGTGGTAAAGGAAGTGGTGGACAGCGAAGGGGAGATAATCCTCTTTATAGATGAAATACATACTCTCGTGGGTGCAGGACGCACTTCAGGAGCGATGGATGCTTCCAACATTTTAAAGCCCGCACTTGCGCGGGGTGAACTGCGCACCATCGGTTCCACTACTTTGGATGAATATCAAAAGTATTTCGAGCAGGACAAGGCTCTCGAGCGTCGTTTCCAAAAGGTTATGATAGATGAGCCCTCGCCCGCCGAAAGCATAGCCATAATGCGCGGGCTCAAAGAAAAATACGAAAATCACCACAAGGTGCATATTGAGGACGATGCGCTGATAGCTTCCGTTAACCTCAGCCACCGCTATATAAACAATCGTTATCTGCCGGACAAGGCCATAGACCTTGTGGATGAGGCCGCAGCAAAGCTTCGTTTGGAGATGAACTCCGTGCCGGAGCCTATAGATGTGCTGAATTCCAAGATTCGCGAGTTGGAGATAGAAAAAGAAGCAGTAAAACGAGAGGGAACAACTCTTAAAAGCGAGAAGATAAATTCCGACCTCAAGGCTGCAGAGGCCGAGCGCGCTGAGCTTATGAAGCGTTGGGAGGCCGAAAAGGATACCCTCAAAGAGTTGCAGGATGCCCGTCAGAGTGTTGAGGCGGATGAAAATGAAGCCCGCATAGCAGAACGTCAGGGCAATTACGGGCGAGTGGCGGAGCTTCGTTATGGAAAAATCGCTCAGGCCCGCAAGCGCATAGCGGAATTGGAGGCCAAGCAGGCATCGGTAAAAAATCCCATTATGTCCGAGTCGGTTACAGCGGAAGATATTGCCGGAGTGGTTGCCCGTTGGACAGGTATACCTGTGAATCGTATGCTCGAAAGCGAGAAAACCAAACTATTGCGCATGGAAGAAGAACTGCATAAGCGTGTGGTTGGGCAGGATAAAGCCATAACCGCTGTGTCCGATGCGGTGCGCCGGAACCGCGCCGGTCTTTCAAATGAACACAGACCCATCGGCTCGTTCCTCTTCTTGGGACCTACGGGCGTGGGAAAAACTGAACTAGCCAAGGCGCTCGCCGAATTCCTGTTCAATGACGAGTCGATGATGACGCGTATTGATATGTCCGAGTATCAGGAATCCCATACGGTCAGCCGTCTAATAGGAGCGCCTCCGGGATATATCGGTTACGATGAGGGCGGGCAACTTACCGAAGCGGTGCGCAATAAGCCTTACAGCGTAATTCTTTTGGACGAAATAGAAAAGGCTCATGCCGATGTGTTCAATCTGCTGCTGCAAGTGCTTGATGACGGAAGGCTTACCGACAACAAGGGTCGCACAGTTAACTTCAAAAACACCATTCTCATTATGACTTCCAACCTCAAAGAAGAAGAGTTGAGGCTGCGCATGAGGCCGGAGTTCCTGAATAGAATAGATGAGATAGTAGTGTTTGATGTTCTTACGCCGGAAAACATCCGCAAGATTGTGCATATCCAGATGAATCTGCTCAAAGCTAAGCTGGAAGATGAAAATGTCAGGCTCGAATATACGAAGGCGTTTGAAGATGCGATGGTGCGTGACGGTTATGACCCCGCCTTCGGCGCAAGGCCTGTAAAGAGGATAATCCAAAGGGAGCTTGTGAATATGCTTGCCCGCGAAATCCTTGAAGGCAAAGTCCGGAAAGATTCTGCGATTGTGGTGGATTACGCCGACGGCAAAACGCTTTTGAGGAACAAGTAAGGATTTAATCTACTTGAAATGGCGAGCGGCAAACTCAAGGTATTGCTCCCAATCCCAAGCGGTGATTGTATGTTTCCCGGTGCGAATATGATATGCAACATATCCTTTGTTGTCCGGGGAATCAGCCTCGGGCATCTTATCCAGGGAGAGTCCTTTCTTCCCGAATAAGGCATAAACAGCATCAGCCATTTTTGCCGTAATCCATTCCCCTTTAGGGTCAGCCCATAGGTCTTCTGTTGCGCTGGCTATATATAGCGGTCGTGGTGCTGCAAGCGCTGCAAGCCAATGCTGGTCGGCAGGAAAAATATCTTCCCGCCCTTTGTATTTGTCGAACTCACGACAAAACCAATGGGGAAATGCTGTATTGATTATTTCAAAATTTTCCCCGAATATACGTCTTGAAATAGCTGCGCCACAGCATCCGGAACAGCTGGATACTATTAGCGAAAACCTGGTATCGTTTGCTCCAGCCCATAGGGCTGTCTTTCCCAATCTGGAATGTCCTATGACAGCTACTTTCTTGCAATCAAAATCTTTATCTGTTTCCAGATAATCGTAAATCCGGCTTAGACCCCATGCCCAAGCAGAAATGGCTCCCCAGTTTCCATCAGAGTTATACCATGCCCGTACGCCGCCATCATTGGGCATGGACGGGTCTAATTTTGTTTTGTTTTTCATATCGGGTTCAATTGAGTCTCTCCATGCCGTAGCCACCGCAAAACCCGACTTTAGGATTAGTTCATAAGGCCATCGGGAAGATTCTCTTTCATCAAGGGTTCCTTCGTTTCCTGTAAAATTGAGCCCGACAAATATGGGCAGTGGTTTTGATATTCCTACCGGCTGATGGATCATCACGTCAAAGGAATGCTTCTCTGCCGCATCAAGATAAATACGAATTGTCTTACGTTTTCCCAGACCATTATATACCATTTCTTCGGACAAAAGCTTGAAATGCAATCCTTCCGTCCGTGGCGGGATATGCCCGTACATTTCCCTTGAAAAAATTTCAATAATCTCTGCGCGTCTTTTTTTCGTCCATTGACAACGGTTTTTTACCGCCTTTCCATTATTGAACAATAGGGGATTAGGAAGTTCGTATGACGGAACTTTCGACTCATCGTAATTTGCTCTGGCATCCGGTTGTGC
>JAAZIW010000122.1 GCA_012800665.1 Rikenellaceae bacterium | reverse complement strand
GGTCCATTCGCCCGCATCCGGCACGGTAAAGGCCATAAGCCCGATGCCCGATATTGCCGGCAGAATGGTCCCCCATATAATAATAGATGTAGAAGGAGATGAGTGGGTGGAAGGGGTGGATACCGGCGAAGATATTGTAAGCGAAATTCCGGAAGATTCTTTGATGATGCTTGAACGCATCAAGGCTTGCGGCGTGGTAGGTTTGGGAGGAGCAACCTTCCCCACCCATATAAAACTGAATCCCGCACCCGGCAGCCCCAAGGCTGAAGCACTGCTCATAAACGGCAGCGAATGCGAGCCTTTCCTTACCAGCGACTATCGTTTGATGATAGAGCGCCCCAAGCGTATAATAATAGGAGCGGCAATAATGCAGCAAATTCTTGGCGGTCCTAAATGCTCCATTTGTATAGAGGATAACAAGCCGGAGGCTGTGACTTCCATGCGGAATGCTCTCGCACAGCTCGGCTATCCCGATATGGAAGTTGTCCAGCTTAAGAAAAAATATCCGCAAGGAAGTGAAAAACAGCTTATTCAAGCAGTGATGCGTCGCGAGGTCGGCTCCGGAGCCCTTCCCATAAGCGTCGGGGCGGTAGTGCAGAATGTTACCACCGCTTATGCGGTGTATGAGGCCGTACAAAAGAACAAGCCTCTGATTTCCAACATAATAACCGTTACGGGCGATTGCCTGCCTGTTGAAGCCCATCATAATTACGAGTTCCGTATCGGCATGCCTCTAAGCTATATAGCGGAATATGCCGGCGGTGTTCCCAAGGCGGCAGCCAAGATAGTAAGCGGAGGGCCGATGATGGGCAAGGCGATAGCGAATTTAGATGCTGCGAGTGTAAAAGGCAGTTCATCTTTGCTTTATTTTAAATACGAGACTACCAAGCGCCTTGTAGAGCAGGCCTGCATACGTTGCGGACATTGCTCTGACGCCTGCCCTATGGGGCTTGAGCCCTTCCTGCTGAATCGACTTTACAAAGCAGGGGATAGGCTGGATGAATTGGAAAAGCATGCAGTGCAAGATTGCATAGAGTGCGGATGCTGCCTCTACAGCTGTCCTGCCGGCATACCTTTGCTCGACAATATAAGAATAGCAAAGCAGCAGGTAATGTCTGCAATGAGAGCGCGTGCAGCTGCAGCAAAGGCTTCAGCCGAAGCGAAAGCTGCAAGTGAAACAAAAGCCGAAGCAAAAAAACAATAGATTATGGCAGATTCTTATATAGTTTCAGGAAATCCCCATTGGCATGCGCCGGTGTCCACAAGAAAAATAATGCTGGACGTTATAATTGCGCTAAGCCCTGCGCTTATAGTGTCTTTCCTCTTTTATGGATGGAGCGCGATTTTTGTTATGCTCGAGAGCATAGCCTTTTGCGTGCTTACTGAATGGGCCATAACAAAGTTCTTGATGAAAAAGCCTTCCACAATCGGCGACCTTTCCGCAGTTGTTACGGGTATTCTATTGGCCATGACCCTGCCTGCCGATATGCCCTGGTGGATAGTGCTGATTGGTGCGCTTGTGTCTATAGGAGTAGCCAAGATGACCTTCGGAGGAATAGGGCAGAACATTTTCAACCCCGCCATTGTGGGACGGGTTTTTCTGCTCATCAGTTTCCCCGCCCAAATGACCACCTGGCCCGCTCCGAACGGTTTTATCAAAAATGTAGATGCGTTCAGCGGCGCCACTCTCCTTCAACAAGTGCAACTGCTTGGTGCAGACAAGGCAGATGCTCTCGTGAACTTCGGCACTCTGTTCGAAAACATAGGCGGTTCTGCCGGAGAAATCTCGGCTTTGGCCCTATTGGTGGGTTGGATTTATCTGCTTTGCCGTAAGGTTGTAAAGCCTTGGATTACCATCAGCATTTTCGCCACCGTCGCCGTTATCGCCGGCATCTTCCATTCCATAGATCCTATGACCTACACCGGACCGATATTCAATCTGCTTACCGGAGGCATTATTTTGGGCTCCTGCTTCATGGCCAACGATTACGTTACTTCGCCTATGAACGACTGGGGCGGTGTTCTATACGGCTTCGGCATTGGCTTTATACTCATGATGATACGCTACTTCGGTTCTTATCCCGAGGGTATGGCCTTCGCCATATTGATAATGAATATGACGGTACCGCTCATCAACAGAGCGTTCCATCAAAGAAAATACGGGAGGAAATAGTCTATGGCAGCAGAAAACAATTTTAAAAATATGGTGCTCTGCCTGTTTTTGGTGTGTCTGTTTTGCGGCGCCATTTTAGGCAGCGTTTATGCCGTAACCAAAAAACCTATTGAAGAGGCATTGGTAGCAGAGGCCAGAGCGGCAATAGCAGAGGTTCTTCCCGCAGGCGGCGAAATATCTGAGCCCATCAAGTCCGGTGAAATGGAATATTATGTAAGCCGAATCGCCGAAACCATCAGCGCCTATGCTGTGAAAAGCTCAGCGGCCGGTTTCAGTGGTCCTCTTATTTTAATGGTGGGAGTGCTTCCGGACGGCACTATCTACAATACCAAAGTCCTTTCTCACAGCGAAACTCCGGGACTTGGAGCCAAGTGCGACTCAGATGCTCATTTCATTGCTCAGTGGAAAGAGTTTCCTGCAAACGGCAATATCACTCTTAAAAAGGATGGGGGGGATATAGATGCAATAACTGCATCCACCATAACCTCCCGCGCCTACTCCCTTGCTGTGCAGAATGCACGCAATCTTGTTAAATCCTTACAGCACAAGTAGACATGGCAAACAGCAACTTATCAATCATTACAAAGGGACTTCTCAAAGAGAACCCCACATTCGTGCTGCTGCTCGGCATGTGCCCCACACTTGCAACCACCACATCCGCCCTGAACGGTTTGCAAATGGGTCTGGCGACAATGTTCGTACTTATTCTCAGCAACATAGCCATATCGCTTATTGCACCGGTGGTGCCCGATAAAGTTCACATTCCGGTATATATCGTGGTAATAGCCACCTTTGTTACCGTGCTTCAGTTGTTTATGCAGGCCTACACGCCGGCTGTTTACAGAACTCTCGGCCTGTTCATACCCCTTATTGTCGTAAACTGTATAATACTCGGCAGAGCGGAAGCGTTTGCAGGTAGGAACAACTGGTGGAAGAGCGCTCTGGATGGGCTTGGAATGGGACTCGGCTTCACGATGTCCCTCACCACTATAGGCGTCATCCGCGAAATACTCGGCAACGGCTCGATTTTCGGTTGGAAATTCATCACAGGAGATGGCATACTCGCTTTCGTGATGGCTCCGGGCGCATTTTTAGTGTTAGGCTATCTGATGGTATTGTTTAATAAAATAGCTAAGAAGTAATGGAATATTTTCTCATAATAATAAG
>JAAZIW010000014.1 GCA_012800665.1 Rikenellaceae bacterium | reverse complement strand
TTTAAGCACATGAGCCAGCGACTCTATTGTAGAGCCGGAGGTAATGATAATGGTATCATTTTCCTCAATCAGCTCTGCCGCTGCCCTGGCTATGCGCATCTTCTCCTCGGAGTGCAGCAGGGCCTTATGTTGCACAGGAACATCTATGGCATTGAAACTAACGGGAGATGCGCTTCCGTGATTGCGGATTAGGGCATGCTGGCTCTCAAGGAAGGTGAAATCACGTCTGATGGTGGCCTCCGTAACTCCAAGTTCCCGGGCGGCATCGTCCACCCTGAGTACCGATCGTTTGGTAAGCTGTTCTTTTATATAATTGTGTCTTTCTTCGCGCGTGTACATATAATATAAAATTTGTATATTGTGGATACAAATATGGTCAATCATTACCAAAAAAACAATATGTGTTTGTTTTTGTTTGTTTTTTCGAAAACGATATTGTTTTTCAAAAAAATATATTTATATTTGCACCTGAATACTTTGACTAATATAAAATTATTGCTAATTCCAGACAGATTATCAATAAACAATATAAAAATAGAAAGATAAAGAGATA
The DNA here is from genome assembly GCA_012800665.1 of Rikenellaceae bacterium. GTDB lineage: Bacteria > Bacteroidota > Bacteroidia > Bacteroidales > UBA932 > Cryptobacteroides. The sequence goes on along the minus strand of JAAZIW010000014.1, from coordinate 15,362 downwards.
GATTATTAATAAAAGCAGATAGAATATTAATAAGATGTCCATAAAAAGCGGAGTGAATACAGCTCTTTCTCAGGCTGCCGGTTCGAAAATTTTCGAATCGGGGCGAAGTGTGTTTGATTTGGAGATGAAGAATCCCTCTCCTCTCCTCTCCTCTCCTCTCCTCTATACTCCATAACTGTCTATTTTTTAGACGGCTATATTTCTTTCGGCGCCTCCATAACATTGAGGGCGCCAATCAGACTATTGAATATTTTGAATCGGCAGTATGCTTAAACGCTTCCGATATGCTTTGCGCTACCTAAAAGAGTTGAACATTACAGGAGAAGCTGACTTTGAATATGATGATACTATATAATATAAATAGAATACTAACCAAATCAATAAAACGGATATGAAAAGAAAAACTTCAAATCGTACTTATGTATCGCCTCTGGCTATTGCCATAGCGGTAGACTACAACTCTTATTTATGTCAAAGTTCGCAACAAGACATGGGATCACTTACCGAAAATTTCGGCGTAGAAGATATTGAATACTAAAAAAACTAGTGATATGAAAAAAACTTTTAAACTATTGGCCGCAAGCCTGTTTGTACTCTTTGCGGCAGCTTGTGCAAAAACCAATCTCGTGGAGGAGCAACCTGAGCTTATTCCCGAAGGATTCGTGAAGCTTGAAATCACAGCCGAAAGCGAAACCACCAAGACGGCCGTAACCGATGCAGGTGTTGTTACATGGTGTAGCGGCGACGAGGTTAAGTTTCTCTACAATGGAGGCTCCAAAACCGCAACCACAACCTCGACTACAAACAGCGCCACTTTCACGGCTATTGTTCCTGATAGCGGTAATCTCTATGCTGTATACCCTTCATCCATCGGTACTTTGACGAGCGATGCAATTACTGTAAACGTTCCTGCTACACAAGACGGAGCATTTGCCAACGGTAATTTTTCCGCAGCCAAGGTGAATCGTGGTACTAACAGCGCCACATTCCAAAACATCACTTCATTCCTTAAAGTGACTGTTTCCAATCCTAGTGTAAAGCGTGTGGTTGTGGAGTGTGCCGGTACCGGAGTTAGTCTTGCCGGCGCTGTGGATGTGACATTTACGAATTATGACATTTCTGTTGGCGATTGCTCGGAAGGCAGCGGCCAGATAACGCTTAATGTTCCCGGAATAGGCACATATTATATAGCTGTACTCCCCGGCGTAACTCACTCAAAGGGTTTGTCTATAACCTATTATACAGAAGCAGGCGGGGTATATACTGCTCTCACTCCTTATTATTATAACAAATCGCTCACTGTTGAGCGCAATAAAATCAAGGACTTCGGTGACCTTAACCCCACTCCTGGCAGCATGTATGTAAGTGTTGCCGGAGCCGGAAACAAGAGCGGTTTCACCGCAGACAATGCAATGAGTTTTGAACAATGGAAGACCAGAGTTACTGCTATTGAAGATTTGCCGGAGAACACATACGCACGTACCTCTCAGGTAAAGAGTCTCGATGGCACTACATTCAACTTTGCGGCCGGAACATATTCGTTCACCGAAATTTTGCCTTTAGGAACTTATCCAATGATAGACGATGGCGGCCTGCGCAATGTTGCATACACAATTCAGGGTGAGGCCGGAACCATTTTCTCAGGCGCCTCAAGCGATGTCGCTACATACAGCATTCTTCAGATTAACTCTGTAGTTGACCTTACTATTAAGAATGTCACATTCGATAAGGCAAAGGCGATAGACACAAACAGGGGCGGCGCACTTTACCTGAGCAACAACTCCTCTACTGTTACTCTTGACGGCTGTACATTCAGCAATTGCGTAAGTTCGGATGGCGGCTCCGGTGCTGCCATTACTGCGACTACAGGTGAGATTACTGCTACAAATTGTACTTTCACTTCTAACTCCGCAGATGTCGGTGCAGGTCTTAATATCTATAAAGTAATTACCGAAGAAACTATTGCTCCCGTAGGCGTGTTCACAAATTGTACATTTACCGGTAACAGCAATTCTGCAGTGAGAGTTCAGACTGCCACTTGCACCTTCAATGCCTGCACCTTCCAAAATAATACCAATACAAGCGGCTCCCATGGCACTCTTTGTTGTCAAGCAGGCTCAGTTGTAAATGTCAATGGATGTACTTTCAGCGGTAACTCCGCAAAGACAGGAGGTGCAATATTTGCGGGAGGAAATGCTCAATTGACAATTGGCGATTATGAGAGCACCAACACCACTTTCAGCAATAATAGCGCAGCCAATTGGGAGTCAGGAGCAATACATTTTCAGAATACTTCTACTGCAACGATTACTAACGCCCAATTTACAGGTAACACTGCAGTTCAGAAAGGCGGAGCATCAAATATCAATACATCAGGAAATATAAGTTTTGTTAATTGTACTTTTGATGGGAACAAAATCACCAGCACAACATACAATTATGGAAACAACCAAGAGTATGCAGGTGGAACTCTTTACCTTCAAGGCAGTGCAGATGTTTCTCTAACGAATTGCACTCTAAAAAACAGTATATCCAACTATTATGGCTCTACTATCTATACTGCTGTTGGTAGAGCGTCCGGAACTCTTACCATTACCGGTGGAAGTTTCCAAAACAATGGCAGCACCGCATCGGGTGGAGGAGCAATTACCCTCTTCGGCTCGTCGCCTATTACCATAAGCGGAACTACATTCTCAGGAAACTTTGCTGATTATGGCGGATGTTTCTATTCGGATTACGACTCCGACCTTACCTGTACCGAATGTGTTTTTAACGGTAACTATACAAGGACGGATGGTACAAAATGGAATTATTATGGCGGAGTATATTATAATTCGGGCAGCACCAGCGGAAAGACAGCCAAGGCTAAATTCAACAAGTGCTACTTCTCCGGAAACTATGCCAGAGGTGGAGGAGCTATCTACCTTAAGCAGCGTGTTGATATGTATGTCAACAATAGCGTCTTTAAAGACAATTATATTAAGTTTAAGTGCGGTACTAATATTGCACTCAATGCATCCACCGCTGCTCTTTATATGAATAATTGCACATTATTTGGCGGATACACTACAGTCAGTGCAAATAATGATGGCGGTTCAACTATCTATAATAAGGGTGTTCTCTTTATTTCCAACAGCACGTATGTCGGAGACCCTTATCATGAAAACAATCCAGCCTCGCACCTGACTACAGGCGGTATGATCTGTAATGACGCAACGGGCGGAAAAATCTATCTTGTAAATAATATAATAGCCGGAATCAGTACTGACACACAATCATTATACTATAAGGCTGTCCCCGTCACCTCTGAGGTTTATTATAATAAGATGTCCAATGTGTACCACGCCAATACTGTAATTTTAACAGTAAGCCCGGAATTCAACGGCCTTGACTATTACCAATCTGCATTTGGAAGTATGGCGGAAACAACAGACACAGATTACAGACGTGTTTGGAGTTGGGATGGCACTATGACAGGTACCAATAATACCTGTTTCCCGCTCGCAGATGTCAAAACATTCATCTCAACCAATGCATCCGACTTCAATACCTGGCTTAGCACGGTGGACGGCCTCGACAAAGACCAACTTGGCAATGTTCGCGGCGCCAACACTTGGCCGGGCTCTTATGACGGAACAAATCTTTAATTATTAACTGATAAATAAGTAAGAAGTCAATACATGAAACGACTCTTATCCATTTTCCTTTGCTTTATCGGGATAGCCCTTGCGGGCATCCCGATAAATGCACAGGAGAAAATCCATGTTACAGGACAGGTATTTGACGCCTCCACCGGAGAGACTTTGATTCAAGCCTCAGTTATTGTAAAAGGCACTACTCAAGGCGTTGTTACCGATCTTGATGGTAATTTCTCCATCAGCGTTACTCGTGGCTCGGAACTGGTATTCGGTTCTTTGGGCTACGAAGATATGACGGTTGTCGTCAAAGACGGCGCCTCACCTCTGCGTATTGCATTAAAACCATCAGCCGAACTCATTGAGGACCTGGTGGTAGTTGCTTATGGTACGGTTAAAAAAGAAAACCTTTCGGGAGCAGTCGATCAAGTATCGTCCGATGTGTTCGAAGGCCGTCCTCAAGCCAATGCCTCACAAATGCTTCAGGGCGTTATTCCCAATCTCAATATTGAACTTGAGAACGGCCGCCCCGGAGTTACTGCAAATTACAATATCCGCGGTACTACTTCCATAGGCAGCGGAGGCTCGGCGCTTATTCTCATCGATGGGGTTGAGGGAGAGCCAAATCTCCTTAATCCCAACGACATCGAGAGCGTATCGGTACTCAAGGATGCTGCAGCGTCCGCCATCTACGGTTCGCGCGCCACTTTCGGAGTCGTTCTCATAACAACCAAAGACCCATCCAAGAAAAAAGATCATTTCAGCATCAATTATTCTTCGAATTTTTCTGTCCTTAAGCCGCTTTATGTGCCGGATATCGTTACGGACGGCTATATATACAGCAAGGTTTTCTTTGATGCCTATACCAACTGGTATAATACCCAGCCTACCGGAATCAACAAGTCCCAGGACTTCAATCTCTCATGGCTCGACGATTTCCGCCTGCGCAAGCTTGAAGGAAACACCCGCACCACGACTTTGGACTCCAACGGCAAGTATGTCTATTATGGCAATACCAATTACTATGACCTTTTGTACAAGGATTCTGTAAGCGCCCAGACACACAACGTATCCGTCAGCGGGTCAAGTCAGAGAATAAGCTATTATCTGTCCGGACGTTTATACAAATATGACGGACTTTTCAACTTCAATCCCGACAATTATAAGACATTCAATATCAGAGGCAAAGCCAAGATGCAGGTGCTTCCTTGGCTGTCGGTGACGGAAAACATGTCTTATGACTATGAGCTCTATCATATTCCTATCAGCTATACCGGCGAGAGCAAGGGTAATTTCTGGCGCTCTATAAACGACGAGGCTCACCCTTCATCACCGGCGTTTAATCCCGACGGCTCGATGACGCTCTCTACAGCTTACTCTATAGGCGGTTTGATAACGGGCAATAACTATGACGACCGTCTTGTTAAAACCTTCAAATCGACCACGGGAGTAAAAGCTTCTTTCTTCGATGACACTTTCAGTCTGAATGCAGACTTTTCTCTTCTTGAGAGGGATAAGAATAATGTAACCAAGCGTACCGCCGTACCTTATTCAACACATTTCGGCGTTACTGAATATCTCGGCGTGCCGTTTTCCGATGAGCGCATTATGGAATATGATAGTATTCACCACTATCTGTCTTTCAATGCGTACTCGAATTACGAGAACACCTTTGGCAAGCATTATCTCAAGGGACTTTTAGGCTATAACTATGAGGAGAGAACCGAGAAAGGCACTTATGTCGATCGTTATGGACTTATAACGCCTGAGGTGAATGCCTTGAACCTGGCAATCGGAGAGATGATTACATCCAGCTCCACCGGTTCGAAGTGGAAGGTTGCCGGCTTTTTCTTCAGAGTCAATTATGGCTATGACGACCGCTATCTGCTGGAAGTTAACGGCCGTTATGACGGCTCTTCCAAATTCCCCATCAATTCGCAGTGGGGCTTCTTCCCATCTGCCTCTGCAGCTTGGAGAATATCCAAGGAACATTGGTGGAAGGTAAACCCATCTATTGTCTCCAATCTTAAGTTGCGCGGTTCTTTCGGTGAACTCGGGAACGGCAACGTAGGCGTATATGCTTTTATGGAGAAGTTTTCGTTCAGCACCATGAACAGGGTTTTGGACGGCTCTTCAAAGCAGCGCCATACGCAGCTCCCGTCCCAGATTCCGGACAATCTCACATGGGAGACGGCGCAGACCGCAGATATCGGTTTGGATGTGGGTTTTCTGAGAGGTAAACTTGAACTTACGGCCGACATTTACAGGCGTAAGACATATAATATGTATACTGCCGGTCCGACACTTCCGGATACTTATGGAGCATCTGCACCCAAGGGCAATTATGCCGATCTTCATACAGACGGCTTCGAATTGTCGTTGACTTATAACGATGCATTCAATCTGGCGGGCAAGCCATTCCATTACAACCTGAAGGGTACCCTGGCAGACTCCAGGGCTTGGATTGACAAATACTATAATCCTACCGGCAATATCAATGACTATTATGTAGGCGAAGAAATCGGAGACCTTTGGGGATTCGTTGTGACCGGAATTTTCCAGACACAGGAAGAGATTGATAATTTCTATGGACCGGGTTTGCCTTATGTGAATAATAAATTCAAAACATCGGTAGACGGCGCCACAGTGCCCGGAGACATCATCATTCAAGACCTTAATGGCAACCAAATCATCGATTTCGGCTCAGAGACTTTGAGTGACCCCGGAGATAAGAGGATAATAGGCAACACAAGGCCCCGCTACATCTATTCCTTTAACCTTGGATTCGACTGGAACGGTTTCTTTGCATCTGCATTCTTCCAAGGTGTAGGCCGCAGGCATTGGTATCCAAGCGCCGAGTGTAACATTTGGGGACCGTTCAACCGTCCATACAACCAAATTCCAAAATGGATAATCGGCAATTACTGGACAGAAGACAACCGCGATGCATGGATGCCTCGCCTGGCCGGTTATCACAGGGCCTTCTATTCAGGGTATGAAAACTCCCGTTATCTGTTCAATGCCGCTTATTTGAGGTTTAAGAATCTGCAAATCGGTTACAATCTTCCAAAAGCCTGGGTGAAAAAGGCTCAAATGTCAGAAGTCAGCATCTATCTGTCGGGAGAAAATCTCTATACCTGGTCTCCTGTTTATAGAAGAACCCGGGATATAGATGTCGTTACCGCAATGCATGGTTCCGATTCGGAGTTATCCTCCGAAAATTTGGGAGACGGAGACACCTATCCGGCAATGAGAACTTTAAGTTTGGGTATTAACATCAAATTCTAAGTGCCATGAAAAAGAATATAACAATTATATCTGCACTAGCGATATTGATGTCGTCTTGCAGTCTATATGAACCTATGCGCGTGCAGGCGGACAAGGACATTATCTTCGGCTCCGAATACGGAGTAGAAGCTTATGCGCTTTCCTTATACAGGAATCTGCCTACATTGTACAATATTCCTTTTGTTGAGAGCGGAGTGGTTGACTATGCAGGATGCCGCACTCACAGTAATTATTATTTGGAGAATGCATATAATGCAGAGATTCCCACTTCGTGGAGCTGGGGTAATCTTCGTAAAGTAAGTTATTTTCTCGATGCGCTCAATAGCGAATCCTGCAAAATCAGCGATGAAGCCAAAGCTCATTATGAGGGTTTCGGGCGTTTCTTCCGTGCATGGTTTTACTATGACAAGTTGACCGCTTACGGCGGTGTGCCGTGGTTTGATCATTGCATCAGCAGCACAGACAGGGATGAAATGTATAAGGACCGCGACAATCGGGATGTCATTATTGAGCATATCATTGAGGACCTCGATTTCGCATATCAGAACATTAAAACCAAATCGTCTGTAGGAAACACCCTGATTTCGAGATACGCAGCTCTTGCGCTTAAATCGAGAGCTTGTCTCTTTGAGGCGTCTTACCGAAAGTATCAAGACCTTTCAAAAGAGCAGCCTCCCATTCCGGAGGATTCAAAATATACACCTGAGTATCTGTATGCCGAGTGTGTGGATGCAGCGGGAAGACTTATGGACTCCGGTGTGTATAAGCTCAACACAGCAGATGGCGAAAAAGGGGCATACAGAACGCTCTTCTATTCTTCTGATTGTCCGACGAACGAAACGATTTTAGGCGTTTCAGCCAGCGACAGTGAGAAATGCTACGGAGAAGCGAACTGGAAATTCTTTTCCGGTTCCTATGGAAACGGTTACTGCGGCTCCCGCGTATTTATCAATACTTATCTTAATACCGACGGTACTCCTTTCACATCTACTGCAGGATATTCCACAAAGAATTTTGTTCAGGAATTCAGCGGCCGCGATGCACGCCTTGCCCAGACTTTCATTGGGCCTGCATACAAGATGAAAAGCACCAGGGTGGCTCCGGATATAGTAAATAATGTAGCTCCTACGGGCTATCATATTATAAAATTTGTAATTGATGATCCCTGGTACAACAACAGGGCACGAAACATCAACGGGTATCCGCTTATCCGCTATGCGGAGGTTCTGCTCAATTATGCTGAGGCAAAAGCCGAGTTGGGCACGCTTACTAATTCCGATTGGTCCAATACTATCGGGGCGCTTCGCCTCAGGGCCGGAATCTCAGGCGGCACCACCTCCAAGCCAAGCGCTCTGGATCCTTATATGGTACAGAATTTCTATCCTGATGTGACAGACCCTGTGATAATGGAGATACGTCGCGAGAGAGCCATTGAACTCTTCTACGAAGGCTTCCGCCGCGATGACCTTAACCGCTGGGCATGCGGAAAATTGTTCGAATCGCTTAAATGGACAGGTATACATATCGATGCCATGGATACTCCTATAGACCTAAACGGAGATGGCGTGAATGACTGTTATTTCAGTTTTGCCGAAACTTCACAGGCGCCGGCATTATACAAGTCGATATTTGTGCATGTTTATGCAGATGAATCCACAGAACAGGGCTTGCGCGCTCGTGTAAACCCTGATGGAGGATACGACCTTGAATATGTTCTTTCCAATAAGCGCAAATTCTATGATGATGGCCGTCAATACCTGCAGCCCATTCCTTCAATTATAATTAAGGACTATGCCGCACGCGGTTATACTTTAACACAAAACCATGGATGGTAGTATTATGAAAAAGATAATTTGTTTGTTTTCTATAGTGTTTCTGGCTGCATCCTGCTACCAGAAAATAGAATTTGATCCTGCTCCGTGGTATTATGATCCTTCCGACCACGATTCACGGGAAGCCTTGAAAGTAATGTCTTTCAATGTCAGGTACAGAGCTGTCGATGATACCGGTATCAAAGATTGGGCAAATCGCAAAGCCGGTGTGTTCGAGATGTTTGAGAACATTCTCCCCACAATAGCCGGATTGCAGGAGCCTGATAAGACACAGGTTCAGGAACTGGAAACAGCTCTTCCCCAATATTCTTTTGCAAACGGCGCCTGGTCTGAGGGACAAACAGGAGAGTATTGCACTATCCTTTATCTGACAGACTCTTTGGCGTTGGAAGATGAAGGGACATTCTGGCTGTCGGAAACCCCCGAAGTGGCCAGCATTTTAGATGGATGCTATAATTACCGTATCTGCCATTGGGCAAAGATGCGTGTAAAATCTACCGGCACCAAGTTCCTTTTCCTAAACACTCACCTTGAAAACGGTTCTCAAATCAAGCATGACAATCTGCGTGCATTTGAAATGCAGGTTATAAAATCCAAACTTCCGGTAATCAATCCGGAAAACCTGCCATGGATTATGGTTGGGGATTTGAACACGTCAGATACCGATGCCATATTCGAGGACTTTTTCATAGAATACGGGATGAAAAGCGCAAGGGCTACAGCGAGACGAAGCGACAACAGCCGCACATTCAACAATTACGGCACTTCAGCTACAGCTCAATACGATCATATTTTCTATTCCGGATTTCCTGCAGTAAGCCAGTTCGGAACAGTAACTCAAAAGTGGGCGAATTTAGCATATATATCCGACCACTATCCTGTCTATGCAATAATGAGATTTGATAAATGAAACGAATAATAACAATAATGCTTCTTGCTCTTACCGCCTTTGGAGCCTGCACTCGCTCGGAGAAGGCAGTAAGGGTTCATGCATCTTTCACAACAGATAAAGATGTGTACGATCTCAACGAACCTGTGTTCATTAACAATACCTCCACCGTGGAGAACGGTGTCATCGGTGTGTGCAAATGGAACTGGGGGGAAGACAATGTTTCTTTCGAAGATGAGATCGACTGCATCAGCTTCAACGATGTTGGAGATTATGTTATAACTCTGACTGTTTACGCTGACGGAGGAGGAGGAAGAGACACCTTTTCCAAGAGCGTGAAAATCGTGGATGCCTCAGAGCCCGAAACCGGAATCATTCATGTGACTATCCCCGGAGCCGGGGTTAAAGACGGCTCGAGCTGGGATAATGCAATGGGTGTCGAAGAATTCAAAACCGCGTTGTCGGGAGATCTTACCCAATTTGCCGAAAACACTTTCCGTCTGCAGTCAGGCACTTATGCGCTTGGCGATGCGCCCTTGGCTCTGAATGGTAGTGCCGAAGGTGCATTGCTCAGAATCAGCGGCGGATTCTCACCTACGGGAGGAGTTACTTCCGACCCGACTGTATTCAGCGGAGATAATGCTCACGGGATATTCACTTTCAGCGGAAAAATCCATGTATTATTCACCAGATGTGCTTTGCAGAACACTCCATGCAGTGTGATTACTTTGGATGACCCCAATGTCACTGTGGAACTGAACCGCAGCACTGTATCGGGAGGCAAAACAGAGAGGGGAGGCGGCGTTAACATTACCGCCGGAACTCTTATTGCAAACAATACGACTTTCAGTAATAACGAGGCTACAGAGGAAGGCGGCGGAATTTACGCTGCCGGAGGCACCCTTGAATTATCTTCCTGCACCATTTCGGACAATACCGCCAAAAACGGCGGAGGTATGGCATATATGGCCAAAACCAATCTCGTCTTTTCTGAAGAGAATCCTGTAGTATTCTCGGCGAATGGAGCCAAAGAAGAAGGCGGAGGATTGTATTATTGTGCAGATACCAATCTCGATTTGAGTTGCTGTACATTCAATAACAACAAGAGTGAGGCTAATGGAGGCGGTCTCAGCAACAAGGCATCAGGCTTTCTTTCTGCAGTTGCATGTACTTTTGACGGTAACTTCGCGGCTCTTTTCGGCGGAGGCGTATATGATGACAATACGAACGCCAAGGGGTCTGAATATGTCAGCTGCACCTTCAAAAATAATGACGGAGGCATACGCGATGCCGGTTCCACTTCCAGGAATTCCGGCGGTGGTGGAGTTGCTATGGGCGCAGGAAAAGTTAAAATCCAGGCCTGTACCTTTGAAAACAACTTCGGCCAGTTCGGAGGAGCTTTGGAGGCGGCAGGCGATTGCACCGCAGATATAGAGCAATGTACATTTACAGGCAACAAAACCAATATGCTTAAAGCATGGAACTGCTATGGAGGAGTATTGTATATTAACCAAAGCAATGCAGTCAATTCTCTCGTGAGGTTCAATAAGTGCTTTATGACCGGCAATATGGCGACGGCCGGTGCAATCACATACCAAAAGAACGGAGGCACCATATATATGAACTCTTGTGTGATGTACGACAATTATATGAATTATCAATGCGGTGCAGTAATCCAAAATTCCGGAGGTAACCTATACCTTAACAACTGCTCCATTGCAAAAGCATATACTACTCATAAATTATCCACATATGTGAATGCGGCATGGATATATCTGATTAAAGGCTCTACGAATATTTTCAACAGCAGCATAATTGGAGAGACATATCATAATACCTCTACATACACCGGTTCCGCAGGATTGATATCAGTAGAAAATGCCGATACTCATCTTCATCTTGTAAACAATATTATTGCCTCCACTTACTATAGCGAAAGCAGTCCGATGCAGGCGCTGACCGCTAAGGTCAAGCTTACCGGCTCGCAGACTTATTTATATAATAAAATGTCTTCCGTCCAATATGCTTTGGATGAAAATAAAATTACTTTAACCTGTGATCCGGGAACTCTGAATGGTACGGATTATTTGGCTACTGCAAATTTCTTCCAAAATATGGTTGAGACAACAGGAAATTCCTACAATTCATATTATTGGGGCTGGGATGGCACTGTTTTGAGCGGTACCAATCCCGAAATGGCTTCAACCGAAGATGTCAATAATGCCATTCTGAGCGTATCCCCCGATTTCCATACATGGCTGGATGAAATCGGAGCCCTTGGCAAGGATCAAAGGGGTAAACCGCGCGGAGCAACAAGCTGGCCCGGCGCTTATGATAACGGTACGAATTAGAGAATAAGATATGATTGGAAAAACGATTAAGGTAATTCCCGTATTGGCGATTTTCTTCTTGGCGTCATGTCAAAAGACTGTTAATGATGACGCCTTGACGGTGCGTTTAAGCATCCAAGACCAATCGGTGAAAACTTCGCTCGGAGGGCTTTCCGGCGGACAATACCCGGTTTTGTGGTCCGAGGGCGATGTAGTTGTCTTGAATGGCGTGTCATCTTCTGCACTAAGCTCAGATGAGGCATCTTCAGCCACAGCCACATTCCGCTTTAAAGGCAGCATTACCGCCCCGTATAACTTCCTTTATTGCGGAGTGAGCGGGAAGGACAATGAGGTGTCTTTCTCCGGAGTTCAGACTTTGGCTGTCGGCAATATTCCATCTTGCTCTCTGCCTATGTATGCGGCAAGTTTGAATTTGAACAGTATTACCATGAATCATCTTGGGGCAGTACTGAAATTCGCATTCACCGGCACGGAAACAATATCGCAAATAAAGATATCTTCTCTCGGAGGCGAAAGCTTGGCCGGTAATTTCAGTATGTCCAAAAATGCAAGCGGCCTGCTGGATGTTGCTACTTTTGCACCATCCGGCAGCAACACATCAACTGTGATGCTGGATGGAAACGCTGTTCTTTCCGACACTGCAACCGAGTTTTTAGTTGTTGTGCCCGCCGGCACATATTCTTCGGGATTCTACGGACAGATAATAGCATCCGATGGCAAAATTATGGAGGTTTATTTCAACACCAAAGACCATAAGACACTGTCTCGAGCTGTCTTGTACAATTTCGGCCAGTCTGTTTTTGTTCCCACCGGAAAAGTTGCGTTGGCGGTAAGTAGTACAGAAAACTTTACTAAAGATACTGTAAGCTATGAATGATATTAAAAATATTTATGTCTCACCTGTAATGGTGATACTAAACATGAATTTCCAACATTGTCTGTGTGGCTCTTTCGGCACTGAAGGGCAGAAAGGTGTGGCCTCCGGCTTTGATGCTGACAGCGATTAAATTCCTCGTCTTATGAAAATAAATGTATTTGGTTTTTTATTGGGCGCCATTCTCGTAATGTCAACGGCATCCTGTGCAAAAGATCCGGTTAAAAAACAGGACGGGGAATTTTCGTTGTCGGTGCAGCTTCCTACCGAAAGTCAGACCAAGACACACCTCGGCAATAAAGGGGCTACGCTCGCAGATGTATATGATATTCTATGGTCGACAGGCGATAAGGTTTCTGTGAACGGCTTGCTTTCCAATGCTGTTGCAAGCGCTTATGTGGGTACAAGCAAAGCCGATTTTACTTTCGGCTCCGCCCCGACTGCGCCTTACTTTGTACTCTACCCCGCACAGTCCGGAGAATCTTACAAAATAGCGCTTCCTTCAAGCCAGACTTATGTTGCCGGCAGTTATGACCCTGCAGCGGCGCCCATGTATGGCAGCTCGGCAGATGATTCTCCCGTTCAGCTCCATAATCTGACAGGCACTGTACGTCTTGCCCTCAATGGCTCCTCTAAACTTACAAAAATAGAATTGCTTGCCAATGGCGGGGAGTCTATAGCCGGAACGGTAAATTTGTCGCACAATGCCGATAGCTTTACCGGCGGCTTCAATGTTACCGGAGGTTCCGACCTCATTACCCTGTCGTTTGGAGCCGGCTTGCAACTCAGCGGAACCGACACTCATGTCCACATCCCCGTTCTGGCTCAAGCATATTCGGCAGGATTTACAGCCAGGGTTTATAATAGCGACAACGATTTCATGCAGCTCAAGTTCTGGGGCGCCGGCAAGACCGTTTCCGGCACCGAACTGTATGAATTCGAAAGCAAAACCTATACTGCAGGCCGGGTAGAAGTACTCGAAGGAATTTCGCCGCTCACAACTCAAGACAGAAACTTCGACACTTATATTACCGTCGGAGCTTATAATATATGGAGCACGAGCATGCGGGATAAGTATTATAATGCGCGGTATGATAGTTCCAGCGAGTATTATTCAGGCTCAGGAGACGGTTATATGATTGATGACGATCCGCGCCTCTGGGCTACGGCTAAAACTCATATTGCGAGCACCATCGTAGCTTGCGGCTATGATGTTTTCGGTTTGGCAGAGGTGACCGATGTCAGCAAGGCGGAAATCCCGAATCTGGTATCAGCCGCCGGAGGTAATTATACCTGGCTTTGGTACAATACGGGTCAAACCGATGACAATAATCCCAATCTTAACGGCGGCGAATGGCATGCCATAGCCTACAAGCCAAGTATCTTTACGGCAGGGACCAAAGGCAAGTTTTGGCTTCACACCGGCGATAACGGCCGGTCGCCCAATAAAGGCACGTTCTTGATTCCGGGTGTCGGCTTTCGTGAGGAAGGCGTGTACAGGACCTTGGACTATGTATTCCTTACACACAAGGTTACCGGACGCACAATACTCTTCATGCACTGCCATGCTCCGCTGGATGATGACATCAACACCTGGGCAGGCGACGTCATCAAATATCGCATTACCGGCCAAGGCTCAAGCTCCGGTTCGGGTACGGAATATTATCCCATCAACACCGAAAATCACCCCTGTGTGCTTGCGGGCGACCTTAATGCAAGTCCTTCCGAAGGCCTGATTTACAATAAATTCAGCGCTTTCTGGACCAATGCTTATGCGGATGCCGAAATCGGGGATGTTCTTCCCGCCGCCGAAATTGAGAACCCGGGCACTTGGGCTCATTGGAGAATGCAGAAGTCAATGCTGCAAGACGAAACGAAACGGATAGACCATATTTTCTATTCCGACGATTTTACAATCACCAACTATTGGGCTAACCGCTATCGTTATAATGCTGCATATTTTCCGGCTTCGAGCGGTTTCCGCAACTTCTATCCTTCCGACCACATGCCCGTTGTGGCGGAATTGTCTTTATAATGAAATTATAAAAATCTGATGATAAGCAGGTTGCTTTTGCGGCCTGCTTATTTTTATTTGTATATTTACAGCCATAAAAATCATTACGGCAATGAAATCTCTGAAAAATCGCAATTTATTTTTTACGGTCACAATTATTGCTTTGGCCTTGTTTGCGGGATGTAAAAACGACCCCTATTCTTACAAAATCAAGGGTTCCAAGATAGTTTACAACACGCCTGCACGTCCCTCTAATCAACAATCCATGTTGGGATTCGCATGCGAACCCATTGAAAACGTAAGAGTCGGATTTATCGGGCTCGGCATGAGAGGTCCGGACGCTTTGAGGCGTTTCGCACATATAGAAGGTGCAACGATTGCCGCCCTGTGCGACCTGATTCCGGAAAGAGTGGAAAAGGCGCAGGGTATCCTGGAGCGCCGGAATATACCGCGTGCCGCCGAATACAGCGGAGAGGATG
>JAAZIW010000121.1 GCA_012800665.1 Rikenellaceae bacterium | reverse complement strand
GAGGCGCCAATTCTCTTTCCGCCACCCTTGAAAATATCAAGCTTTTGGAACCTTTTAATCCCGATGCTTTCCTGATTGTGGTCCCCTATTACAATAAGCCCACCCAGGAAGGGCAGTATCAGTATTTTAAGGCAGTCGCCGCCGCAACCTCAAAACCCATCGTTATTTATAATGTGCCGGGACGCACGGGTGTAAATATGGAAGCCGCCACTACCCTCCGGCTCGCCCGCGATGTAAAAAACATTGTGGCAACAAAGGAGGCTTCAAGCAAATATTCCCAAATCTCCGAGGTTATAAAAGGCGCTCCGGAGGGCTTTTCCGTGCTTAGCGGCAATGATGACGAAACTCTCTCGCTGATGGCGACCGGTGCGCAAGGGCTTATATCCGTGGCATCGAATGTTGCGCCCGCACTTTTGGTCCGGCTTGTAGAAGCGCTTTTGGAAGACAATATGGTGGAGGCCCGCAGACTGCATCATCTGCTCAGCCCCCTGTTCAAGAATCTATTTATAGAAAGCAATCCGATACCCGGGAAATATGCAATGGCTCATCTCGGGCTTATGGAAAATGTGCTCCGCCTGCCCCTTACCTGCGCTTCTCCCAAAACGGAAGAAATTATGCGCGGGGTGCTGGATGAGCTTAAATCTGCCGGTCTTTAATATGGAAGAAATTACTCTTGAGCGCTTTAATTCCGTGATGGACAGCCTCGAAAGGGGCGAACTGCGCGTAGCCGAAAAAAAGAATGGCAAGTGGAAGGTGAATGTTTGGGTAAAGGAAGTTATTTTGGCCGGCTTCCGCTTGGGAAAACTTGTGCAGATGGGGGAGTTTGTAGATAAAGATACTTTCCCTGTCCGCAAATTCAGTGTGGAAGATAATGTCCGCATAGTTCCAGGCGGCTCTGCTGTGCGCAGGGGCGCCTATATGGCCTCAGGTACCATAATAATGCCCCCTTCTTATGTTAATGTAGGGGCTTATGTGGATAGCGGTACGATGGTGGACAGCCATGTGACCATAGGTTCCTGCGCCCAGATAGGTAAAAACGTGCATGTTTCGGCATCTGCCCAAATAGGAGGGGTGCTGGAACCTGCGGGCGCCATGCCCACCATTATAGAAGACGGAGCTTTTGTGGGAGGTAATTGCGGCATCTATGAAGGTACGATTGTGCAAGAGGGGGCGGTGATTGCAAGCGGAGTTATTATAACATCCTCAACAGTTATCTTCGATGCCACTACAGGCGAATTTGTAAAGCGCAATGCTGATGGAAGGGTGGTTGTGCCGCACAATGCCGTTGTAGTAAGCGGTTCCAAGCCTATTTCCCGAGGCAAGGGGAAAGACTCCAGCGTGCAATTATATTGCCCCGTGATTGTAAAAT
This sequence comes from Rikenellaceae bacterium, assembly GCA_012800665.1. Lineage (GTDB taxonomy): Bacteria > Bacteroidota > Bacteroidia > Bacteroidales > UBA932 > Cryptobacteroides. The sequence continues at coordinate 6,036 of JAAZIW010000121.1, read as the reverse complement.
TCCGCGATGCCAAAACCGCAAGTTCGATTCTTTTGGAAGATTTGCTTAGATAATTTTATAGCATAAAAAGTTTAGGGCGCCTTATTCAGCGCCCTGTTTTGTTGCATAAACTGCTCCTTTATTTTCGGGTGATTACGGCGCCTAAGGCACGCAGGCGGGTGTCAATCTCTTCGTAACCCCTGTCTATCTGCTCGATATTATCTATCTCGCTGACACCTTTGGCGCTCATTGCGGCAAGCAACAAGGCGATACCGGCTCGGATATCGGGGCTTATCATGCGGTTGGCCTTTAAGGAAAATTTATGGTCGTGGCCGATTACCACGGCGCGGTGCGGGTCACAAAGTATAATCTGAGCCCCCATATCAATTAACTTATCTACAAAGAAGAGACGGCTTTCGAACATCTTCTGATGAATCAATACGCTGCCTTTGCATTGGGTGGCAACCACCAAGAGCACGGAAAGCAGGTCCGGAGTAAGGCCCGGCCAGGGGGCATCCGCAATCGTCATTATGGAGCCGTCGATAAATGATTCTATCTCGTAACTCTCTTGCTTCGGAACAAAAATATCGTCCCCGCGCTGTTCCAATTTTACACCTATGCGCTTGAATGCCTCGGGGATTATGCCTAAATTTTCGTAGGATACATCTTTGATGGTAAGGGCGCTGCGGGTAATCGCGGCCATGCCTATAAAAGAGCCCACCTCTATCATATCAGGCAATATGCGATGCGATGCGCCGTGAAGTTTCTCTACTCCGTGAATTGTCACAAGATTGCTTCCTATGCCCTCGATGTTGGCGCCCATAGCGGTCAAGAGGCGGCAAAGCTGTTGAATATAAGGCTCGCAGGCTGCATTGTAAATGACAGTATCGCCTTTTGCAAGTGATGCAGCCATGATAATGTTGGCGGTACCTGTCACTGAGGCTTCATCTAAAAGCATGTAAGTACCGTGAAGGCCTTTGGGGGCAATGAGATGATAGGCGCGGCGCTCTTTGTCAAAAGTATATGTTGCACCGAGATTTACAAAACCCTCTATATGGGTGTCTATACGGCGGCGGCCTATTTTATCGCCACCGGGTTTCGGAAAATAAGTTTCGCCGAAGCGCGCCAGCATGGGGCCGGAAATCATAACGGAGCCTCGGAGCGCTGCGCATTTTTTTACAAACTCGGCGCTTGAAGTATAATTTCTGTCTATATCTTTTGCAATAAAGGTGTATTCCCCTTTGGAATGCCTTGTAACCGAAACGCCCATACACTTAAGCAGGTCTATCAGGTTTTTGACATCCAAAATTTCAGGTACATTTTCTACGCTCACCGCCTCGTCTGTAAGCAATATTGCACTGAGAATTTGCAGCGCTTCGTTCTTTGCGCCCTGTGGAATTATGCTTCCGGACAGTTCGTGACCGCCCTCAATAATAAAAGTACTCATACGTGTTCTACTTCGGGATGGAGTTCTACGCCAAAACGACGTTTTACTTCTGTTATTATTTGTTTTTCTAATTCGAGAATATCTTGCGCTGTAGCTTCGCCATTAGCATTGATAATTACCAATGGCTGTTTTTCATATACTTGAGCCCCGCCAAGCCTTTTTCCCTTAAAACCGCAACGCTCTATCATCCAGGCCGCCGGCACTTTCACCATTTCATCCGGAAGGTCGTAGTGGGGAACTTCGCCTTCTGCCTGTACAATGGCCTCGTATTGCTCCCTTGGCATAACGGGGTTTTTGAAGAAAGAGCCGGCATTGCCGATTTCGGCAGGATCGGGGAGTTTTTGCCGACGGATTTTAATTATCGCTTCGCGAAGTTGACCGGGGGTAAGATTGGATGTATTTTCACCGAGAGCCGCACGCACGCCACCATAATCGAGTTTAGGGGAATATTTTCGGGTAAGACGGAAAAGCACGCTTGTAATTATATAGCGGCCCTTTTGTTGTTTGAACATGGAGTCGCGATAGGCGTAACGGCATTCGGGCGTTTTAAAAATAATTTTACTCCAATCTGAGGTATCCAAACACACCACGCCGGCAATTATATCCTTTACCTCCACACCGTATGCCCCGATATTCTGCACCGCTGCCGCTCCCACTTCTCCCGGAATCAGGGAAAGATTTTCCGCCCCCCAAAGACCCGCCTCACAAGTTTTAGCCACAAAATCATCGAAGACTACTCCTGCTCCCACCGTCATCAGGACTTCGTCCAAGCCCAAATCCACAAATTTTATGAACTTGACTCCCGAATGCAATATGGTGCCGGGGAAATCTTTGGTAAAGAGCAGATTACTGCCTGCTCCGATATGCATTATGGGCTTGGGAAGGCTCTTATAATCGAGAGCCTTGAGTTTATCCACCGTGTCGTATTCTATATACAGGGCGCAACGAGCCTTGATGCGGAAAGTATTGAGTCCCGAAAGGTCGTAGTTTTCGAATCTTTTCATTATCTGTTTTTTGCGCTGATGCTAAACCTATCTCACAAATATAACCAATAATTCCAAAAAGCAGTATCTTTGCAAAGATGAAACTCTATAAGTGGTCGGGAGCGGGCAATCTGTTCGTGGTATTGGACGGCAGAAATAGCGATGTAAGCGATTATCGCAAGCCCGAAAACATACAAAAGCTTTGCAGCCGATACTCTACCGATGGGCTTATGATTATGTTGGCTTCAGCAACGGGAAACGACTTCGGCATGGAGTTTTACAACCCCGATGGGACAGGCGGTATGATGTGCGGCAACGGCGGGAGGTGCATTGCGGCTTTTGCCGATTATCTCGGGCTGAAACCGAGCAAAGAAAGAACTTATGTTTTTGATGCCGCAGATGGTGTGCATTGCGCACAAATCCTCAGTCGGGATTCGGAAAGCAAATGGACGGTGCGCCTGCGTATGATTGATGTTCATGGGGTGAAAGAGATTCTTGGCGGCCATTTCCTTAACACAGGCACGCGTCATTTCGTTAAGATAGTGGGCGATGTGGAAAAGGTGAATGTAGATAAAGATGGCAGGGAACTGCGTCTGCACAAAGAATTTGCACCTGAAGGGAGCAATGCGAACTTTGTTTCTGCTTCGGAAGACCTGCTACATGTACGCACTTTCGAAAAGGGAGTGGAGCGCGAAACCATGGCCTGCGGCACAGGCCTGACCGCCAGTGCAATAGCCGCCTACAAAAACGGTATAGCCCCACAAAAAATCTATTCAAACGGTGTGGTAGAATATGCCCTCATGGCTCGCCACGACCTGCTCAGGGTAGAATTTTTACCGGCCGGAAAGGAAGACTTCAAAGACATCTTCCTAACCGGACCGGCAGAACTTTTACCTTAAATTGCGATTGCAGGAAATTCGAGCGGCGGCAAATTAATCTTCCTCCTCTGCTTGAGCAGCATACTCTTCGAGGAGTTTCTTTTGAATATCAGAGGGAACCTGCTGATATTCGGCGAATTTCATGCTGAAGGTGGCCGAACCTGCAGTAATGGAGCTGAGCGCAGTGCTGTAGCGATAAAGCTCTGCAAGAGGAACTTTGGCATGAAGCACTGTAAAGCTGCCGTCCATTTCTTGATTTTCTATCATGCCACGGCGAGTGTTGAGGTCGGACATGCAATTGCCCACATACTCGCTCGGAGTGGTGATATCTACCTTATAGATGGGTTCGAGAATCTTCGGACCGGCCTCGCGGAAGGCCTCGCTGAATGCATTGCGTCCTGCGATGATGAAAGCGATTTCCTTGGAATCCACAGGGTGCATCTTGCCATCGAAAACATATACGCGAAGGTCGCGTGCATAAGAACCGGTGAGAGGACCTTCGGTCATCTTCTGGTTGATACCCTTTAGGATTGCCGGCATAAATGAAAGGTCGATGGCTCCACCCACAACACAGTTGTTGAATTCCAACTTGCCGCCCCACTGGAGGTCTTGAATCTCGCTGGAGCGAACGTTAAGGAGAGTATCTTTACCATCGATTTTGAAGGTACGCGGCTGCTCCTGACCCTCGATATACGGAGTGATGAGCAAGGCTACCTCGCCGAACTGACCGGCACCACCGGACTGCTTCTTGTGACGATACCGAGCAATCGCAGTTTTTGTAATCGTTTCGCGATAAGGAATTTTGGGGGCAAATGTTTCAGCCTCGAGTTTAAACTCATTCTTCACGCGCCACATGGCGTAGTTGATATGCTGCTCGCCCATACCTTGAAGGATGGTCTGACGGAGTTCATTGGAAAAATAGCTCTTGAGAGTGGGGTCTTGCGCCGCAATTTTATTGAGGGCTTCACCTACTTTCACCTCATCATTCTTATCGAGAGCACGAACTGCGCAGGTATATTTGAAATCCGGAAATACCATCGGAGGTATAGCCTTTACACCCGGAGATGCAAGGGTAACATTGGTTTTTCCGTTCTTGAGTTTCATAACGCAAGCTATATCGCCCGCATTGATTTTGGCAACCTTTTCTTTTTTGGAGCCTGAAACCGCATAGATTGCTGAAAGACGCTCGGCATTGCCGGTTTCGGGATTGGAAAGATCTGCGCCTTCGTTAAGCACGCCGCTCATCACCTTGAAATATGAAACCTCGCCAAGATGCGACTCTACCTCTGTTTTAAAAATAAAGAGGCTTGTGGGCTTGGTGGAATCGCAAGCCGGTGCGGGAGCTACATTTACTACAAACTCCATGAGGCGCCTTACGCCAATATTATTCTTTGCGGAAATGCAGAACACAGGCATGGTCTCGCCTTTAAGCATTCCGGCAGTCAGACCCTTGCGTATCTCTTCTGTGCTGAGTTCCATGGTTTCGAAGAACTTCTCCATAAGAGCATCATCGCCTTCAGCGGCCTTTTCTATAAGCTCTTCGCGAAGAGCCTCTGCTTCGCTAACAAATTGGGCGGGGATTTCGTGTTCGGCACCCTTTTCGTCGTAGAACTTCATAGTGAGCACATCCACCGCCCCTTTATAATTTACGCCGACATCTACAGGAATCTGCAACTGAATTATCCTTTTACCAAAAGTTTCCTTAAGGGTTTCGAGGGTATGCTCCCAAGATGCCTTTTCGTGATCGAGCTGATTGACTGCCACCATAAGAGGAACTTCGTACTGCTTGGCATAGCGGGCATAAATTTCGGTGCCCACCTCGACTCCGCTCTGTGCGTTTACGGTAAGAATGCCGCTTTCGCATACCTTAAAGGCTGAAAGTGCGCCGCCGCAGAAATCGTCAGAACCGGGGGCATCGATGATGTTGATTTTAGTTCCCCCTAACTCTGCATATAATGGGGTGGCGATAATGGATTTTTGATTGGTTTGCTCATACTCGGTGTTGTCGGACACGGTGTTCTTTTCTTCTACCGAGCCGCGACGGTCGATGGTTTTTCCCTCGTAGAGCATAGCTTCACTGAGAGTGGTTTTGCCGGACCTTGTGCTGCCCAGCAGGACCACATTCCGGATGTCTTTAGTTGCGTATTCTTTCATGATATTATTGATATTTGATTTTCTAAAAGTTATTAGAGCCGACAAATTTAACGACTTTTATAGAATTATCAAAAATAAATATCATACTGTTTGTTTAAAGGCTGTTTGTTCTATCCTTTGAAGAGTTCGAAACAGCTCAGGACCGGACATCCCCAACTCTTGTTTAATGATTTCGGAGAGGTCTACCGGAGATACTCCTATTTGTTTACAGATGCCCTCGAAGTTGAGACCGGGACGGAGAAGATAAGACTTGTCGGAAACGAGTTCGCCAAAAGAGGCGTAGGCTTTGGAAATTGATTTCATATCGCTTGCAATTTTTAAAAGTTTCTATTGCAAATAAAAGAAAAGCGAAAGAAATCTCCGGCTGTAAATAGCGGGGTAAAAGTTTACTTTTTATATTTCTTAAGAGAAATTTGCAAAAAGTGCATACTTTGCTTGCCTAATCTGCTTAGAAAGAATCGGACGGGTAATTGTACTTTTGCGTTATGGACGAAAAGAGTCTTAAAAAAAGGATACGGGAAATACGCGAAGAACTCCGCTTGACTCAGGAAGAATTCGCCCAGGAATTAGGAATCGATTCCAGCACCTATTGGCG
>JAAZIW010000120.1 GCA_012800665.1 Rikenellaceae bacterium | reverse complement strand
GAAGTCTTTCTACAGCTACATTGTCGATATTCTTTATGCTTACAAGTTCTTCCTCCACCGAATTCAAATTATAAATAAGGGCTCCATGTCCTGCCGGACGGAAAAGCTGCGAGCCGTCATCGCAAAGGAAAGGCTCGTTATTCATATTTACGGCAATTGTGTTTGTAGCGGGGTCTTGATAAGTAAAAGATACATTATAACGCACTCCGTAACGCTTTTCATATTCGTCTTGAACCTCATCGAGGGCAGCCTCGAAAAGATGCTTGTGCTCGGGAGAAATTGTAAAGATAAGATTAACTTCATCTCCCGGGTTGCGCATATATGCCTGGCCTTCCACCAGATGCTCAGCAAAGGCAGTGCGGGTTTCAGAAGGGTAACGATGAAATTTAAGCACTCCTTTGGGTTTGCCGCCATAGCCGAGTCCTTCATCTGTCAGAAGAAGCCTTGCTGTGCGGGTGCAATCCCTGAAGGAGCCGGCAACAGGAGTTCCGAAAACAGCCGGATCGTAAAAGGCAAATCTATCGATTTCGGCCGTGAGTCTGCGCACGGAATCATTTGTATGTTCCATGCCTGCGAAAATGTCTTTAAACATACGAGAAGCCGCACCGGAAGCCGGTACGAACTTCACCTTGCCTGCCACATTTGCAGTTTCGCCATAAGATGAAATCTTGTCGAGAGAGCCCTCATCATGTACTTCTATACCCCTTTCAGGAGTGGCCGGAGCCATTATACGAAGCCATGGAAAGCCACGCTTAAAGCGGCTGATTTGTTCTTCTATGGTCATAGTTTTTAAATAAAAAATTCTCGTCTGTAGCTGTAATTTGCCCTAAGCGACTCAAAGCTGTCCGGTGCCATACGAAACATAAAGTCGTCGGTGAATATGGGATAATTATATTGAAAAAGGGCGGCCACCTGCCCCTGGGTCATACCTCTAAGGTCAAGTTTTATGGATTCCAATTCCTTTACATCCGCCGGAGGGAAAAAATCGAAGAGTTCTTTTATTGAAAAAAAGCGGGCGACAGAGCGCACAACTGCAGCGGTACTCCTCTGTTTGCTATGATAAGAGTAGCCGGATATGTGCGGAGTGGCAATATCCACCATACTCATAAGCGTTTGGTTTATATTGGGTTCGTTGTTCCAAACATCGAGTATCACAGGTCCCAACTTGGGAATGGCGGCCATAAGAGCATCATCATCCACCAACTCCCCGCGCGCAGTATTTATAAAGAAGGCTCCCAGCTTCATCTTGTCGAAAAAATCGCTGTCAGCCATATTGCGTGTTTCCTCGTTAAGCGGTGCATGCAGGCTGACCACATCAGAATTTTCCAACAAATAATCCAAGGTGCTGAATTGTACCTGACCTTCGTCTTCAGCGCGCGGAGGATCGCTAAGCAACACCTTGAAACCCAAGTGCCTTGCCATCTGCTCAACTCTCGAACCTACATGACCTACGCCGATGATACCCATTGTGGCTCCTGTAAGCGGTATGCTTTTACGTGCTGCAGCCCCGTACATGGCAGAGAAGATATAATTCATGACTCCTCCTGAATTGCTTCCTGCGGCATTCTGTACAAAAATCCCATACTCATTGCACCAAGGCAGGTCTATATGATCGGTACCTATTGTAGCAGTGGCCAACATCTTAACCGATGTGCCTTCCAAAAGAGCGGCATCGCAGCAGGTACGGGAACGAACCACAAGGGCATCGGCATCGACAAGGTCTTCCCTGACAATATCTGCACCCAGCTTATACCGCACTGCAGCATAAGGCTCGAATACGCCCACGATGAAAGGTATACTGGAATCTACTACTATGGTTATCATTTTATACGCAGCTCGTTTACAAATCCTACATTGGCATCATCCTTAATAAATAAGGGGTCGTCCGAGAGTATGGTATTTATCTTTTCCAACAACCAGGTCTTTTGCATATTAAGCTGAGTGGCGAGGACAGAAGATTTTACTGTAATATACAGCACTCCGGCACGGAAATACTTTTTGATTGTAAATTCTCTTGCGCCTGAAGCCTCATCCCAAGCCATAAAGATGCGCCTGGTATTGTGGGTTGCCGATGCCTTGGAACGCTTGAACATCTCCTTGAGGGCATCTCCTATACTTATTGCCTGTTTGCGTTCAATCCGGCTCATAATTGCATGAAGACGCCTCCTTTCGCCTCGAAATAACTTCTGTCTTCCGTTATGGAATCCACCATATTACTGATTCTGAGTTTATTGCTGTCGGTAAGGAAAATTTGTCCGAAATCCTCACCCAAAACCATCTGCAGAAGATTCTGAACACGGCTCAAATCCAATTTGTCAAAAAGGTCATCCAACAGTAAAATAGGCTTCACCTCTTCGCTGAGTCCCTCACGCATAATGGCATATTGTGCAAACTTGAGGGCTACCAAAAAACTCTTCTGCTGCCCCTGGCTGCCGCAATTCCTAATCGGATGGCCGTTCATTTCAAAGGAAAAATCATCTCTTTGAAGTCCGACGGTGGTGTAACCGAGAAGGAGGTCGCGTTCGCGTCGGGCGCTGAGCAAATCTTTCAAACCAGATTTTTGCAGTTCGGAGCGGTAGCGAACAGACACGCTTTCACGACCGCCGGATATTTTTAAATAGAAATCCTTGATGCGCGGATTCAGCCCCTTTGCAAAGGCCTCCCTTTTCCGGCTCAAAGGCAAAGACAGGGCATCCATCTTGTCATCTATTACATCCAAGAGGGAAAGATCGGGACGGAACTCTTTCAAAAGACGGTTTCTTTGGGCGAGCAAGCGGTTGTACTGCTGCATACCTACAAGGTATTCGCTGTCAATTTGAGATATGACCGAATTCGCGAAGCGGCGGCGCTCTTCACCGGAATCGCTTACCATGCTAACATCGGATGGCGAAACCATCACTATGGGAATAAGACCTATATGATCGGATATTCGCTGATAAACCTTGTCGTCCCTTTTAAGCTTTTTGTCTCCATCCACATGAATACTTATGCGGGTGTCCTGTCTGCCCGGAATGGAATAAGTGCCGGAAAGGGCGAAAAAATCAGACCCGTAGCGAAAATTAAAACGGTCGGCTGTAAAAGCGCTTTTAGTCATGGAAAGATACCAGATGGCATCCAATAGATTGGTTTTACCTTCTCCGTTGCCACCCGTAAAACAATTCAGTTTCCCGGAAAACTCAAGCTCCTGTAATTCGATGTTTCGAAAATTCTGAACAACTATCTTTTTTAAGGACGGCATTAGGCTTTATAGTTACAGACTTACAAATATAATCAATTTTATTATCTTTGCACTCGATACAATTCACAGAAAAATGAGTATTCAGAAAGACAATATCGCCCGCTTGGTGGAACGCCGCAAGGAGGCACGCCTCGGGGGCGGTGAAAAACGCATAGAAGCCCAGCATGCAAAGGGAAAATTAACGGCTCGCGAACGTTTGGCCTTGCTGCTCGACGAAGGTTCCTTTGAGGAGTATGACATGTTTGTACAGCATCGCTGCACCAATTTCGGAATGGAAAACAGCCGTCCCTATGGAGATGGAGTGGTAACGGGACAAGGAACGATTGGAGGCCGTTTGGTTTTCGTTTATGCACAGGACTTTACTGTCAGCGGAGGTTCGCTCAGCAAAACCATGAGCGAAAAAATCTGCAAGATTATGGATATGGCCCTGAAGCTTGGAGCTCCCGTTATCGGCCTGAATGACAGCGGCGGAGCCCGTATTCAGGAGGGCATTGATGCATTGGCGGGTTATGGTGAAATATTCGAGCGCAATATCCTCGCCAGCGGCGTTATACCGCAGATTTCCGGCATCTTCGGCCCCTGCGCCGGCGGAGCGGTCTACTCCCCCGCCCTCACGGACTTCACCCTCATGGTAAAGAATACTTCCTATATGTTCCTTACCGGCCCCGGTGTTGTGAAAACTGTTACCGGTGAGGATGTAAGCAGCGAAGAGCTCGGCGGTGCGACCGTGCATGCCACAAAGAGCGGAGTAGCCCACTTTGCCGCCGAAAACGAGCAGGAAGGAATAGAAACCATCAAACGGCTTCTCAGTTACATTCCCCAGAACAATATGGAACTGCCTCCCATGCGGGAAACCTCCGACCCCATTTCAAGAGTTTCCGACAAACTCAATTCCATAATTCCGGACAATCCCAACAAAGCTTACGATATGTACGAGGTAATTGCCGAAATAACGGATGACGGCGACTTTTTTGAAATCCACCGCGACTTTGCACGAAATATAATAGTCGGCTTTGCCCATATGGGCGGACGCGGAGTCGGAATCGTCGCCAATCAGCCGAGGATGCTGGCAGGAGTACTGGACATAAACGCCAGCCGCAAGGCAGCCCGTTTCGTACGCTTCTGCGATGCTTTCAATATACCGATTATCACACTTGTGGATGTTCCGGGCTTCCTTCCCGGCACACAGCAGGAATATGGGGCGGTTATCTTGAACGGAGCCAAGCTTCTTTATGCCTATGGCGAAGCCACGGTGCCTAAAATCACCGTTACCCTGCGCAAGGCCTACGGCGGAGCCTATATAGTGATGAGCAGCAAGCATTTGAGAGGAGATGTCAACTACGCCTGGCCCTCTGCGGAGATAGCAGTGATGGGTGCTGATGGCGCAGTGGATGTGCTCTATGCCAAAGATATAAAGGCGGATCCAGAGCATGCGGAGGAAATCCGCAATGCAAAAAAAGAGGAATACGAAGAATTATTCAATAATCCCTATCAGGCCGCAGAAAAGGGTTATATCGAGGATGTCATAGAGCCCCGCAACACCCGCTTCCGCATAATCAGGGCGCTTTGCTCGATGGAGGGTAAAAAACAGGATATTCCTGCAAAAAAACACGATAATCTTCCGCTATAATGAATCTTCTATTCATACTGCTTCAATCATCCAAAATGACCGAAGGAGCCAAGCGTATGGCAGAAGCCGACCCTCACGGCTGGACTCTCACGCTCATATCTGTAGCTGTGGTATTCATCGCCCTTGTCATCCTCTTTTTTATCTTCGACCTTGTGGGGAAAATCTCCATAAAGGCGGATTCGCGCAAGGCATCCAATAAAAGATTTCCCAAGGCACGCAAAAGGTCTAAGCCCGATGCAGAGGTGGCGGCAGCGATTGCAATGGCGCTCGAAGCCGAAAATTCAGACGCTGTACCGGTAGCCATATCCACCGCACTTGCGCTTTATTTCGGACATGAAATACACGACTCTGAATCATTCGTAATAACTATAAGGAGACCCTCAACAGCTTGGGACTCCCCCGCATTAAGATTCCGCAAAAATCCAAATAAATGACAAACTATAAATTCAAAATCAACGGCAAGCCCTATGAGGTTTCCGTAAACAGTGTAAAAGACGGCATTGCAGATGTAAACGTAAACGGTGTAAGTTACAATGTCGAAATAGAAAATGCTCCCGCAGCACCTGTGGAAGCGCCTGTAACAACACCTGTTGCTGCATCAGCACAAACCACAACCGCTTCAACGCCCACAGCGCCCGCCTCCGCAGGTGGAATGAAAATAACTTCGCCTCTTCCGGGAGTGATTATTGAACTTTGCGTAAAAGAAGGTGAAGCGGTAAAGCGCGGACAAAAGTTGGTTGTGCTCGAGGCCATGAAGATGGAAAATGAAATTCTTGCCGAAAGCGACGGCACCGTATCCAAACTATTTGTAAACAAAGGCGACTCAATACTTGAAGGCGCAGATATAGCCCTCATTGCATAAATGGACAGCATAATCGAAAGTCTGCAACAGTTCTGGTCATTCACGGGCTTTGCCAACGCCACATGGCAGCATCTCGTTATGATAGCCATAGGCATACTCTTTATTACGCTGGGCATAGTTAAAGAATGGGAGCCCCTACTGCTTGTCCCCATAGGCTTCGGCATGATAATAGGCAATATTCCTATACTCTGGGGTCTGCAAGTAAGCATTTACGAAGAGGGCTCAGTATTCAATATTCTATATCACGGAGTGCTTAACGGCTGGTATCCCCCGCTCATCTTCTTAGGAATAGGGGCTATGACCGACTTCAGCGCCCTGATTTCACAACCCAGACTCATTTTAATAGGCGCCGCGGCACAAATGGGCATCTTCGGAGCCTATCTGCTTGCGCTCAGCATGGGTTTCACCCCCAACGAAGCCGGAGCCATAGGCATAATCGGCGGAGCGGACGGGCCTACGGCAATCTTCCTCAGCGGCAAGCTTGCTCCCGAACTCTTGGGCGCCATTGCTGTGTCGGCATATTCCTATATGGCTCTTGTGCCTTTGATTCAAAAGCCCATAATGCTGCTGATGACCACCAAAAAAGAAAGGCTGATCCGTATGGCAAAGCCCCGAATTGTTTCCCAGCGCGAAAAAATAATCTTTCCTATAGTAGGTCTGCTCTGTACGGCATTCATAGTGCCCTCCGGCCTGCCTCTATTAGGTATGCTCTTCTTCGGCAATCTGCTGAAAGAAAGCACTGTTACAAGACGCCTTGCCGAAAATGCACGCGGTCCCATAATCGATATTGCCACAACACTCATTGGCCTCACCGTAGGCGCATCCACTCAGGCAGATGTATTCTTGAATGAGCGCTCCGTAAAGATTTTCATTCTCGGACTGATTTCCTTTATAATAGCCACCTTTGCGGGCGTGCTGTTCGTAAAAATCATGAACCTTTTCTGCAAGGAAGGCAATAAGATTAATCCTCTAATAGGCAACGCCGGAGTTTCCGCCGTGCCGGACAGCGCCCGCGTATCTGAAGTTGTAGGTTTGGAAGCCGATCCCGGCAATCACCTGCTAATGCATGCAATGGGTCCCAATGTAGCAGGTGTTATCGGCTCCGCTGTCGCTGCCGGTATCCTTCTGGGCTTTTTGGGATAAAGTCTATTACTTGTTTTTAAACTCTTTACGGTCTAAAAGGTCGCGAAGCAGCAAGGGCTCATCCGTGGTTATGGCATCTATGCCAAGCTCGAAAAGTTTTTGCATTTCATCGGCCTTGTTCACCGTCCAGGAATTGGTGGACATGCCCAATGCTTGAGCCCTTTCTACAATGGATGTGTCTTGAAAAATCACACTCTTTTTGTAGTCCAAGCCGTTAATACCGTCTGCGGCAAGCGCTTCAGGAGAAATATCCCCGTTAAGATATTGATTTGTAAAAGCGGGGCATTCTTTTGCTAAAATATCGCAAATATGTTTGCTGAAAGAGATGAATGCCACTCT
>JAAZIW010000119.1 GCA_012800665.1 Rikenellaceae bacterium | reverse complement strand
TTTGGAAGAGATTTTAATTTAGATTTTCGAGTAGAATACGAACCAAGAGGTCGTTGAGTTTTTCCACTTTGTAATCGCCTACCGAGGCCTCTATATGGTCGCCTCCTATACCGCTGTCATCCGTAAGGAAAACATAAGTTCCGTTGGTTGCAATAGCCATAAGGCGTCCCAGGAATTCAGCTTCTTTGCTGCCGCCGCTTGCCAATACCGGAATCAGTTTTATGCCCTTTTTAGCGTATTGAATGGTTGAGGCTTGCAGGCTGGCGAGAACACCCTCTTGATTCTGATGTGCAGGAGCATCGAAAACCAAGAATGCCAAGCGCGCCCTGCCATTTTCTTTCCAAGAAAGGTCTTGCAGGGATGCCTCCAAGGCGGAATGCACAGCCTCTTCATAGTCGCCTCCGCCTGCTGCCTTTTGATTGGAAATGAATTTAACGGTAGTAGAAATATCTTCTGTAAAAGCGGAATGCTTGGTAAGATAGCTGTCGCCTTGGTCGCGATAAAACACCGTTCCGGTGCGTAGAATAAGATTCGTACTGTCTTTTACTCTTCTCAAAATAGACATCAGGTCTTCTTTGAGGAATTCTATCTCATCTTGCATAGAACCGGTGGCATCTACTATGAAAGCTATGTCGGCGGAGGCTTCGGGGGTAGTGGAAGATGTTATGGTATAGTTGTTCAGGGCGGCCGGCTCACCGCGTTTCGAAAAGATGGGGACCGCTTCCCTAGCTTCACCATTCAAGGAGATTTTGAAGTCCGCCCAACTGTCCGGGTCGTTTATCACAGTTGAGTCTTTTTGGAAATAAGACACCCAGCATTCGGCCTCACCTATATTGTCAGTAACTGCCTGCCATATTTCTTCATTATCCTTGCTCAACAAAACCTTGACACCTATGGCCGGCTCGCCGCCGGGATATGACACTTTCACTGCTACGCGGTTATAGGTATACATGTTCCAAAAACTTTCGTAGACCTGAAACTCTTTATTGTTTAGCAAACTGCCCCAAAAGTCCCAGTTTGAGAGGTCGTTCCATTCGCCGGCTGTAAGCAATCCGGCTTCGGCAACTTCGCTGATCCCTTGAGACGGTGGACCGTAATCGCTGGTTTTATATGCATCACCAACAAGACCGAAGGTGCCGGAGCATCCCGCAAACAGAATGGCAAGCGAAGCTATGGCCGCCATTTTGGTAAAAACTGTTTTCATATACTCAATAGATGCGTTGATGTGTATCAGTGTTGCCCAAAGATACTAATTTTCTCTTTACTAAGCGTAAAATCATTATCTTTGCACTCATATGAACTTTAAGCGCACTATCATCATTACAGGCGGCGCCGGATTCATCGGCAGCCATGTTGTTCGCCTTTTTGTGAACAAGTATCCTGATTACCACATTATTAATCTCGACAAACTGACCTATGCGGGCAACCTCGCCAATCTTGCAGATATAGAGGACAAACCCAACTACAGCTTCGTCAAGCTCGACATTTGCGAATTTGCCAAAGTGCTGGAGCTAATGCAGAAGGAGCGCGTGGACGGTATCATCCACCTTGC
>JAAZIW010000118.1 GCA_012800665.1 Rikenellaceae bacterium | reverse complement strand
GGCGCCGGTGATGCCGTGGAGCATGGCGGAGGCGCTGGTGAGCGTAGCAGAGTTGCCAGCGAGCGTGGCAGAGCTGACGCAGTGCGCGGCAGAGGCAGCAATGGCACCGGTGAGCGTGGCGGAAGGGGCGGAGGTTTCGGATGCAGCGGCAAACCTTTCAGTCAAAAAGCCGGAAAGCGCATTGACAAGGAGCGCCACGCCGATATTGATGCTATTTCGAAAAAACCCAAACTTGTAGACACTTTACGGTACAACGCCCTTATGGACTCGCTGGCAAACGGCGATACCACCGGTCTCTGGCCTGTAAAATCCGCCCCCTACCCCTACAAAGGTGCGATTCTCCCTTATTACCGAGTGGTGGCATATTACGGCAATCTCTATTCCAAGCGAATGGGCGTTTTGGGCGAATATCCCCCCGACACGCTTTGGCAAAAACTGAATGCAGAAGTTGCAAAATGGGAAAAAGCCGACCCCTCCACCCCTGTAAAGCCGGCCATCCATTACATTGTTACAACTGCGCAAGGCGAGCCTGGAAAAGACAGTCTATATCGTATGCGCATGCCCAAATCGCAGATAGATTCCGCTCTTTCCATTGCCCGAATGGGAGATGCCTTGGTGTTCTTGGATATTCAGGTGGGACTCAGCAATGTGCGGCATGAGGTGCCTGTGATAGAGGAATATCTGAAACTTCCGCACGTGCATTTGGCCATAGACCCAGAATTTGCAATGTATGGCGGGAAGAGGCCCGGAACAGTAATCGGCACGATGAACGCCGAGCAAATAAACTGGTGCATAAAATATCTGCAAAAGATAGTGCGTAAACACCATCTTCCCCCTAAAATGTTGGTGATTCACCGATTTACCGACAATATGGTGAAAGATGCCCGATTGATAAAGCCTCTTTCTGAGGTGCAGATAATTATGGATATGGACGGATGGGGCAGTCCGCAACTCAAGCGCAATACCTATCGTCGCTGCATCTACCGCGAACCGGTGCAGTTTACCGGATTCAAGCTCTTTTATAAGAACGACCTCAAGCAGGTTCCGAACAGGATGCTTACCCCTGAGGAAATATTGACTCTGAAGCCGAAACCTATTTATATTCAGTATCAGTAGTTTTTGAGCGTGGCAGGCGGACGAACAGGCCGTCTTTCGGAAAGGGCAGAACAGGCAGGGGTGATGGAACAGACGAAGCGGCAGGTGGAATAAGTCAAACAATGGTTAATATGGCTGAAACGCGAAAGCATAATAACATGAAAAACAAAATCCTACCGGCAGTAAGACGAGTATTGGCAGCCTTTACGCTGATTGCATTGACTCTCGTTTTTTTAGATTTAACCGGCCTGTTTCAGAAATGGCTGGGGTTTTTGGCAAAAATCCAATTCTTGCCGGCGGTATTGGCGGCCAATTTTGCGGTGATTGTCGTTTTGCTCGTGATTACCTTGCTTTTCGGGCGCGTTTACTGTTCGGCGCTTTGCCCGCTCGGTGTATTCCAAGACGGAGTTTCGTGGCTTAGCGGCCTTCGGAAGAAAGGAAAGAAAAGGCTGCGCTTCGGTTTTTCCAAAGAGAAGAAATGGCTGCGTTACACAATTTTAGCCCTTTTTGTGCTGGCTATGATTTTCGGGGTGCAGATATTTGTAGCCCTATTGGCTCCATACAGCGCTTACGGGCGTATTGTAACAAACTTGTTTCAGCCCGTATATCGAGTAGTAAATAATTTGTTTGCCGGGCTTTCGGAGCATTTCGGAAATTACGCTTTTTATCCTAAAAGCGTGTGGCTGAAGAGCTTGCCCACCTTCATTGTGGCGGCAGTCACATTTATTGCGGTAGTGGTGATGTCATGGAAGAACGGACGCAGCTATTGCAATACTGTCTGTCCCATCGGCACATTACTTAGCTTATTCTCGCGCTTTGCCATGTTCCGCCCTGTCATCGATACGGATAAATGCAAGAATTGCATGCTCTGCGAACACGCATGTAAGGCATCCTGCATAGATGTTGCAAATCATAAAATCGATTACAGCCGCTGCGTGGCTTGTTTCAATTGTCTTGAGAACTGCCACTGCGATGCATTGCATTATAAATTCACTTGGCGCGCCCCGTTAAAGCAACAGCCGAAACCCACCGCCGGCGCTTTGAGGGCTGAAAGCGTTTCGG
>JAAZIW010000117.1 GCA_012800665.1 Rikenellaceae bacterium | reverse complement strand
CGAGTGGCCGGTGGTATCTGCCGAAGATGCCATTGCCTCAAGGCCGGCATTAGCCCTTTTCTCTGCCGGAGGCGGCATCTCCTCGGAACTTGCACCCAAATTTGCCGCTGTGGGCTGCCGCGTAGTGGATAATTCTTCCTTTTGGCGCATGGACCCAAGCAAAAAGTTGGTGGTGCCCGAAATCAATGGGGACGCCATAGGCGAGGGGGATATGATTATCGCCAATCCCAATTGCTCTACCACCCAAATGGTTCTTCCCTTAAACCCTATATATAAGAAGCTCGGCATCAAGCGCATAGTGGTGTCTACTTATCAAAGCGTGACAGGCACGGGCTATAAGGCCATCGACCAGATGAACGCCGAGCGCGCAGGCCAAAAACCCAATCCTCAGGTTTACCCCCATCCCATCGACCAAAATATCCTCCCCCATATCGATTCTTTCGAAGAAAACGGCTATACCAAGGAGGAGATGAAGATGGTGAATGAAACGCAGAAGATTTTCGGAGACAAGTCTATTGCCGTCAGCGCCACTACGGTGCGAGTGCCTGTGCAAGGCGGACATTCCGAAAGCATCAATGTGGAAACGCTCAAGCCCTTTACTATTGAGCAGGTGCGGGAGCTCATGGCTTCGCAGTCGGGGGTTGTCGTGCAGGATGACCCTGCGCACAATGTCTACCCGATGCCGCTGTATGCCTGGGGTAAAGATGAGGTGTTTGTCGGGAGAATCAGGCGCGATTTTACATTGCTGAACGCATTTAATTTCTGGTGCGTTTCCGACAATCTGCGCAAAGGAGCAGCCACGAATGCTGTTCAGATTGCGCTATTGTTGGTGGAGAAAGGGTTTTTGCCGGAGAGGTAGAGGCTGCCGAAGGGACGGTGGCGGGAAGCCCCCTAAAACTTTATTCAAAACGGCCGTAGAGCCAGTCGTGCGTGGAGAATTTGTCTTTGAAAAGCTCTTCTACTTGTCGGGCTTGGTCTTCGCTTACGGCAAGTTCGCCGTCTTCCCCCGCCAAAAACTCTTGCAAAGCCGCTTGCACATCATCCAAACCCTTATATTGCGGAAGATAATCTTTCACATTGGCAACACGGCTGCGGACTGAAGATACTCCCTTTTTGGCAAGCTTGGAACGCTCCGGCACATTCAGCGCCTCTGTAAGAGTATCTATATCAACATCATACATCAGCGTGCCGTGCACAAGTTCGCGGGTTTTCCAAATGCGCCGAGCATAGCCCGAAATTTTACGCCCATCTACAAATATATCATTGCGGCCGCTAAGGGCGGCATTCAACCCGATTTTATTTAGCGCCTCCACAAAGAGCGAAGGATGCACGCTGCCTATGGGCCCCACAAAAGAATAATTCAGATTCTGGAGGTCGTGGTAAACAGCTCCGCCGCCGGTTACTCGACGGGCGAGTTTTATACCATTGGCTTTTAGATAATCGAGATTGACCTGGGTGTAAACATCTTGATTATAGCCCACGATTACAGAGGGCTCGTTGCGCCAAAGATAAAAAACGGCCTCATCAGGGCCATTCTGAAGACACCACTCATCAAACGCCATATTGCGCCAGGGATTTGTGCAGGTGTTTATATAATATTTCATTTGAGCGCCTTGAACATGGCTATATATTGCTCCACAGCCTTCCGGAGATCGGGTAAATCTATATGTTCGTTGTCCGTATGGGCGAAGCGTATGCTGCCCGGGCCGCAGATGGCGCGATGCTCGAAGTTGCTTAAATGCGGAGCATCGGAGCCGAAAGCCGCAGGCGAGGTTTCGAAGCCGGGGAGGGTGAAATAGTTCGCGGGAGCATCGCCGCCTATTGATTCGACTTTCAGGGCTTTTTGCCAACGTTGGGGTTGGGAAGCGTCGGCTGATGTTGCGGAGGTTTTATCGTATGAAGAGACGAGGTTTTTGTCATTTGACGTAGCAGGGATTTGGGCGGTTACCAAACTCGGAATAAGCTTGGACACAAAATCATCCGTAGCGAAGGTGGTGCGGAAATAGAGGCGGCAGGAGAGTTCGGGGCTAAGGACATTTTGGGGATTGTCGCTGCTCAGCCTGCCGATATTCCAAGTGGTATCTCCCAAAACAGGGTCTTTTTCAAACTCTATCTTTCTAAGAGCCTCAACAAAATCTACAAAAGCATCTACCGCGCTATATCCGAATTGAGGATAACCGCTGTGGAAAGCCTTCCCCTCAAAGGTAATCTTAAAGCTTTTGGTGCCCTTAGAGGCCGAAATCATCTTATTATCGGTAGGCTCCCCTATAATGAGGTAGGGCGCCTTGAAGGGCTCTTTTGCGAATGCCTTTGCTCCCCACGAGCCCGTCTCCTCTCCGCTTAAAAGCAGAAGGCCGAAGCCATCCAAACCCTCCTCCGCTAACTTGCAGCAGGCGGTGTAAAGGGCAATCAACTGCCCTTTCGCATCGCAGCTGCCCCTCCCCCAGATGCGCTCGCCCTCAACCCGCGGAGGAATGTACGGCGGCACCGTGTCTATATGGGTGCAGAATACCACTTTCGGCGTCCCCCACAAAAACAGCAGATTGCGGCTGCCATCTTCAAGCTCCCAACTCTGAACCCCAGGACATCTGCCCCCTATCGGCTCTGCCAACCTCTTCTCCAAAAATTGCGACAGCTCACGCTCCGACCCGCTCGTGGAATCGAAGTTCAAAATATCCAGGAAAAGTTGAAGGTTGATATTCATTTTTCAAAAATAATCAAAGTCTTGCGATATTAAATGCGTGATAAAGAAAATATGTTTTTCGAATTAGGCGCTACAGAAAATAAGCCAAGTAGGCAGGCAGATAATGCACAGGTCCGTGTCTGGCATAATCCTTAGTATAAATCACATATCTGTTGTTCGTAATTCGTGAGGAAAACTTCTCGCAGAACGCGTCCAAAGATGCATGTGCCTTATACGAGGAAGATTTTACCTCTATAGGTGTTATCTTGGTGCCTCTTGACAGCAAGAAATCGACCTCATAGCAGTGTTTTCTATTTTCTGTTGGCCAAGTATGATAAAATAGTTTATTTCCTGACGCAGTAAGCATTTGGGCTACAATATTTTCGTATAGATAACCTAAATTTGTTGCTAGTTTGTCGCGAAGAAGCTGTTCATAAATAATATTCTCCGTAAAAGCCTTATCCCGAAAAGCCAGCGTAACAAATAGCCCCGTATCGCCCAGAAACATCTTGTATTGTTTGAAATCTTCCATACTCCCAAGACCGACATTAGGGTCGTAAGTGTGATGTGAGATGTTGACGGTTTTAGACTTCTCCATCTCCGAAATCAGTTCGATATAATCTTCCGATTTTGCTTTTGGGATAACTGAAGATATTTGATAGCGAGAAACATTACTGTTGAGTTGTGCCGGAATGGCGGCAAAAATTCTGGCAGCGCGGCCGGACGGATCTATCTTATTAAAATCCTCGTCATACAAATCCAAAATAAGACGTTTGGTTTTATCGACAACCTCAAAATTATTGGAATCCAAGTATGCATCCACCGCTTGCGGCATACCTCCCACCAACATATAAAGCCGGAAATCCCGCATCAGTTTCCGGTGAGCCTCATTCAGCGGCTGCGGATGTTCCCAGATTGAACGAAGAAGCGGAATGGT
>JAAZIW010000116.1 GCA_012800665.1 Rikenellaceae bacterium | reverse complement strand
TCCACAGAGAGAAGGGGGAATAGCCGGTAACGGCATCATTCATCCTCACTCCTGCAAGATACACATCCTGGCTCTCACTCAGATAGCCGCGATTCTTGAAACGGATGCTGCTCCAATTGTAGCTTGTAAGCTGGGTAAAAATGTCGTTGCTGCCGAACAGGATGGTGGGGCTGTCGCTGTAGCCGCTGTCGTCCATATCGAATTCCGTCAAGGACATTTCCTCTCTTACTTCCTCACTTATTGTCGGAGTAAGAGAAAGGTTGAACATGTTTTTTACATAGCCGTCGTTCACTGTAACATTCACGGTGTTCCGCATGTATTCGCTGGAAGTGATTACCAAGGTATACATTCCATCGGGCAGACCGGAAATCATAAAAGTTCCGTCTTCGGCCGACAGGACGGTTCCGAGCATCTCGGCTCCGGAATAGAGTTCGAGCCTGGCATTCTGGACCGGCTCTCTGGTGCCGCGGGTAACCACCGTGCCCTTCACGCCTCCGCTCGGCTGCTGAGCCATAAGCGCGTTAGCGAAAAGAAGTATGGCGGATGCCGCTGCGATTATCTTCTTTAACATATGATTGATTATTTGGATACAACTATATATGTGGGATAGTGGTCTGAGAAGCCTCCCACAAAGGCCCCGCTGCTGAAGGTGCGGAAGGGGGTTCCCTTGTACTGACCGCTTTGCCAGGTCATAAAGTCTTTCTTGAAGACGCGCCCATAAAAGCCGTTCTTATTGATAAGCAAGATTTTAAGGCCTCCGTCAGGAGCATGGGCAAGCTGCGAATTTACAAGTATGAGGTCGTAGATATTGCTCTCGCCGCGGTAATACAAAGAACTGTAGCCCGCCTTATACATGCTCAGGAAAGGAGAATAAAAATCGTGCTCGCCGACATCTTTGATATGCTCCTTACCGCGCAGATAGGTGGTCATACTCACATCGGTGGGGTTGTCATTCATATCGCCCATTACCACAATGCGTATGCCCGGGAACTCCTTTTCCAATTCCATTGCCCTCTTATACATGATTTCAGCCCCTCTCGGACGGAGGTCTGCGCCTTTACCGCCAATGCGGGAGGGCAGGTGGGCAACGAAAATTGCAAACATCTCACCGGACAGCATGCCGCGCACCATAAGTATGTCGCGGGTCCGGAAATTATCTTTTTCTTCCTGAGTCCATGAGCTGAAATCGATGGCAGAACCTTCAAAGGTGAAAGGAATGCTCTCGCTGGCAATAACGCTGAATTGCTCCGGTTTATAGAGCAGAGCCACATCCACTCCGCGGCGGTCAGGACCATCATAATGAACTATCTGATAATTGGCGCCTATAATCTGCGGATCATTAACCAAATCTTCGAGTACATTACGGTTTTCAACCTCACAAACCCCCAATATAGTATGCCAACAAGAATTGTCTTCTTTCATGGCATTGATTACGCGGGCCATATTGCTTAATTTCTTCTGGTATTTTGCGTCAGTCCATTGATTCTGGCCATCCGGAAGAAATTGGTAGTCGTTCTTTCCCTCGTCGTGATAGGTATCGAAAAGATTCTCCAGATTATAGAAGCCAATCACATAATTGTGCTTTCCGGAAGAGACCCTTGCATTTGTTTTTGCCGTTGTGCCGCAAGCCTGCATGGACAGGACGGCAAGAATGATTATAAATATTCTTTTCATGAATAAAAATTTACTAATTCAGGTATGGTTCAGCCCAGGACGGGTCTTGTACAAGGACTTTTGACCTTATGTTTTCAGGAAGGTTGACAAAGAATTCCAGGCCTGTCTTCCTTTGCAGTTCATCCAG
>JAAZIW010000115.1 GCA_012800665.1 Rikenellaceae bacterium | reverse complement strand
CTATTGCGGAATAATATATCTCGCCAGTGGCGACGAAAGGTTAGCCTACCAATTAATAAAAGACTGAAACTAAAAAATATTTTTTAATAGTCTTTATGACCGCTTAATAAAAACAGAGCACAAGCAAAATATTATTATCGTGGCGCAAGTGATTGCATCAAATTGACGGACTTTTTCAGCAATAGTTTTGAAATAATGTATGATTTTATGCTATTATTTTATAAGGCTGTTTGATTAAACATTTTTATTTTTTATCTTTGACCAGTTAATGACTATAACCATTTTAAATATTTTACTTAAAAAATGAAAGGATTTGCAATGCTCGGTATCGGCCGCACCGGCTGGATCGAAAAAGATGTTCCCGCTTGCGGGCCTATGGATGCCATTTGCAAGCCTATTGCGCTTGCCCCCTGTTCTTCGGACGTACACACCGTATGGGCCGGAGCTCTTGGAAACAGACACAACATGATACTCGGCCACGAGGCCGTTGGAGAGGTTGTAGAAGTTGGCTCTTTAGTAAAGGACTTTAAAGTAGGAGACAAAGTTCTCGTTTCTGCAATCACCCCTGATTGGGGTTCTCTTGAAGCCCAGGAGGGCTACGCTATGCATTCAACAGGTATGCTTGCAGGTTGGAAGTTCTCCAATTTCAAGGATGGCGTATTCGCTGAGTTTTTCCACGTTAATGAGGCTGATGCCAATCTTGCTCATCTTCCCGAAGGAATGGACCTCGGCGCCGCCTGTATGATAGCCGATATGGTTCCGACAGGACTTCATGGAGTAGAGCTTGCTGATGTTCAATTCGGAGAGAATGTTGCCGTAATCGGCATAGGCCCCGTTGGCCTTATGTCTGTTGCCGGAGCAGCCATCCGCGGCGCCGCAAATATTTACGCTGTAGGTTCCCGCAAGAATTGCGCTGACCTCGCACGCGAATTCGGCGCCACCGAAATCATAAATTACAAGAATGGCGATATCGCCGAGCAAATACTTGACAAAACTCACGGACGCGGAGTAGACAAGGTGGTTATTGCCGGAGGTGATGTACATACTTTCTCGCAGGCAATCCGCATTCTTAAGCCGGGTGGAAAGATTGGAAACGTAAACTACTTGGGAGAAGGCGATAACGTATTTGTTCCCAGAGGAGATTGGGGTTGCGGAATGAGTCACAAGCAGATTAGCGGCGGGCTCATGCCCGGCGGACGCCTCCGCAGTGAGAGACTCGCAAGGCTCGTGGAAACCCACAGGCTTCGTCCTGAAAAGCTGATAACACACCGCTTCGAAGGTCTTGAGAGTGTAGAGCCTGCTCTTATGCTTATGAAAGACAAGCCGGCGGATCTCATTAAACCGCTCGTTCTTCTTTAATTTTATAATAGTTAGTTTATTGGTTAAAAGTCCGGTATCGCTCCGGACTTTTTTCTTTGAATACCCATACCAGGAAGCCTTTGTGGCGCATCAGCTTGGCGAACAAGCTCGCTGACAAACGTTCTTATATCTGTAAATCCTTGAAAAACGGTAGGGCGAGCTCGCAAGAAAGGCGAATCCGGCAAATAAGAGTCGGCTCCGGCATACAAAGCGACTGACTTAACCGTATCAATATGGCGGAGTTCAGCCATATAAAGCAAAAATCTCTACCATAATTAATATGGCAGTGTTCAATCGTTTTTAAATAAAGCTGATACCTTTCGCCTTCATTTCGGCAATGGCTTTTTTATGGTCTTCGGGCTCTACGCAGGCCAAACAATCTTCTTTTACGAAAACTCTATAGCCGGCTTTAATAAGGTCTTCTGCAGTATTGCGAACGCAATATTCGGTGGCGATGCCAATCAATATAATTTCTTTTATCTCAAGTTCTTTCAGTGCTTCATCCAATGTTTTGCCGGCATCATTCCGCCCCTCAAAACCGGAGTACTGTTCCTGTGAAGGCTCTGTCCCCTTATAAAAAACCAATTCCTCTTTAACATATGGCTGAAGTTCATCCGCAATTTCTCCTCCCCGCGTTCCTTGCACGCAGTGAGGGGGCCAAGGGCCTCCCTGGTCGGTAAAGGAAGAATGATTGGCGGGATGATGATCGCATACAAAAATAATGGGGTGACGGCCCTCTGTCTTTTTAAGCAATTCGGCGCTGTTTTTTACGCATTCCTCAGCGCCGTGGCAAGCCATGCTTCCGTCTATAAAATCGTAGAGTTCGTCTACAACCACAATAGCTGAATTATTCATAATGCTGTTTAAATCCATTTTCACAAATATAATGATTTTTACGCTCCTCGTCCCGTCTGCACCATCACTCTCAAGCCAACCGACCGAAGCCAGGGTTAAGCAGCAACCCTCAATTCTGATTCTAACCCGACTTCCTGATCCTTCGTCACCCCTACTTTCCGCTTCTCCGCCTTATCTTTTCTCCACATGATTAAGCATTTTTGGCCGTTTTTGACCGCCCCCCTCTTTCGTCACCATCGCAAGCTCTCAATTCAGCTTCATGGTCAAGCGTTTTTGGCCCTTTCTGTCATACCCCCTGGAAAAAAACGTAGGGCTACGACGTTTTCGGCCTTTTTTGTCATACCATGAAAGACAACCAAACTCAGCGATAAGGCATTCGCAAAAGTTTCCGCTGCAATCCATAGATTCAAGCCGTTTCTAAGCGAGCGTAAAATGTAACTCGCTGACTATCAGCGAAATCCTTAAAGAACACCCGACAAATTGGCTGACCTTGTTTTATGATCTTCCTCATTATCAGCACTTTCCATTTTACGCTCGCTTTGGGGATTGCAGGCT